>JAYTLP010000245.1:0-10020 GCA_043729375.1 Myxococcales bacterium | reverse complement strand
CCCGCGCAGGCGCGCGCGGCGGGTGCCGCCTTTGCCGCCGACGGTCAGTCGGTCAACAACGCGCTCGCCTACCCTGGCATCTTCAAGGGCGCGCTGGATGTGCGCGCCCGCTCCATCACGCCGGAGATGATGATCGCGGCAGCGGAGGCGATCGCCGACCATGCCGTGCACGGCGAGGTGGTGCCTTCGCCGCTGCTGCCCGAGGTCCACGCAGCCGTGGTGCGCGCAGTCTCCGAGCGCGCGCGCGCGCAGTCGCTCGCGGGCACGATGCGGCTTTAACTCGCAGACCGGAAACACGGCGAGCGCCGATTTCTCGGCGCTCGCAGACAGAGCGTGACGCCTGCTTCACGTCTGCGCTGTGTTGCCCTCGGCGAGCGAGGCGCGAGCTTTTTGCATCGCGAGCTCCGCGGCGAGACCGAACGCGCCGGCCAAGACGATGCGGCCGAGCTTCGAGAACAGCGTCACGCCGAGGATGAAGCCGGTTCCGACCGCGGCGGCGATCGTCACGCCGGGACGCTCCTGCAGCATCGTCGTGGCGCGATCCATCCACGGCTGCAGGTCGAGGGAAGGGATGAGCTCGCGGACGGTGGTCTCGACGCTGCTCTCGGTGCTGCCGGGCTGCTGCTTCTTGGAAGCCATGGGGCTCTCCTCTGGACGTGGGCCTGAAGTCATAGCCCGGCTGCGGAGCAACGGGTGTGCCGAGAGACGCGCGTCGTTTCGGCAGGCTGGGATGCCGTTGGCGTGGCAGATACGCCGATCCCCCGCCCGATCGAGGCGGGATGCCACAGCGCGCGCCGAACTGCCGCTACAGGGCGCTCTTCGGAATGAGGCCGATCGGCTGATCGGCCTCGACGACCTCCCGGCCCGAGCGGAAGTCGACGCGGGTCGTGCTCGCGTGGCGCGGCGCGTAGAGGTAGACGACGCCGACCTCCACCAGGCGCGTGCCGGCATAGAGCTCGACGCGGTAGCTGTGCTGCGGCTGGAAGCGGCTGGCGTCGAGCAGAAGGTCGTTTCCCTCGGTGGCGATGATCCACTTGTCGTGCGTTGTCGACGTCTGGTCGATGAGCTCGGCGCGGGTGATGGCCGAGCGACCCGTGGACAGCTGCCACGCGCCGTCGCTCGGGTGGAGCCCGATGGCACGCTGCAGGTGCCCGTCGATGGCGACGCGCACCTGCATGCCGGAGAGCACCTTCGCAGGCTGCGCGGTGGCGATGGAGCCGAAGAAAAGGAACAAGCCAAGCAAGGAGAGACGCATGATGCGCCTGGGTCGAAGCAAGCTGCGATCCAGACACCGACAGTGTGCAAGTGACCGATTGATCGCGTCCACCGACCGCGCGGGGTGGCCGGTCCGGCCGCCGCTGTCCGAACACCGGATCGGCCACGTTGCACCGAAGGATGCACTTTGGCACTTTCGCGCGATGGCGCGATTCCACTTCCTGGTCGTGCTCGGACTCGTCGCGTGTGCGAGGCCCCGGGTGCGCGACGCGCTCGAGCTCGGCGCGCTCAATCCGGCGCTGGTGCGCCGGCTCGATGCGACCGATGCAGGCACGCGGCGCCGCGCGGCCTTCGAGCTCGGCGAGCTCGGCATCGCATGGCGTCCCGTCGTCCTCACACAGCAGGTCGAGGCCGAAGCGCACCTGGTTCAGCGGCTCGAGCGCGAAGAGGACGATACGGTCCGCGAGGAGCTCGTGGCGGCGCTGGGTCGCGTCGGTCGAAGTCGCGGTCGCAAGGCACTCATCGCGGAGCTGAGCACGACGCACACGAGCGCGGCGCGGGCGGGCTTCGCGCTGTCGCACCTCTACCGGCGCTTGCGTGACCACGACCTCGATCCGTCCTTCGACGCGCAGGCGCTGGCCCACGCGCTGTCCCGCGTCAGCGTGACCGTTCGCCGCGGCATCGTGGCGGCACTCGCAGATGCCGACCGACCGACGACGCGCGCGCTGCTCCGGCGCGCGCTCCGGGACGAGGATGCGACGTGTCGTGCTTTCGCGGCGCGTGGGCTGTCGCTGCAGGCGCAGCCGGACGACGCGCCGCTTTTCTACGAAGCGCTGCACGACAGCGACGAGCGCGTGGCTGCCTTCGCTGCGCTCGCCACGACACGTCTCGTGGAAAAGGGACTCGCCCCGACGATCGCGCTCGACGTGCTCGAGCGCGCGCTCGACGTGCTGCGGCGTCCGAGCACCACGCTCGCGCTCGCCGACGCCGGCCTGCTCTCCCGCGAGCTCGCGCCTCTGTTCGCGCAGCTCGCTGTGCCGGGGTCGCTCGGCTGTCGCGCCGCGCTCGCGCACGATCGGATCCTCGGACACCCGGAGCTGATCGACACGTTGGAGTGCGAGGATCGCGATCGACTCGTGGCGCGCCTGTACGCGGACACCGTTCCTGCGCGCGTGACCGACCTCGGACCTCTGCTCGCGCTGTCGAGTGGCTCCGACGTCGCGCGTGCGGGCGCGGCCGAGGCGCTGGGACGCTACATGGACGATCCGCGTGCGCGCGCGCGGCTCCTCGCGCTGTGCGCGGATCCGGTGCCTGCGGTATGGGGCGCAGCGGCAGAGAGCGCGTCGACGGCGCTGCTTCGCGAGGCGGGGCCCATGCTGCTCTTGCATGTGCCCGCGATGTTTTCAGCCGAGGAGCTCGAGCCGACGCTCTCGCTCATCGCCGCGCTGGGTCTGCTCGCGCCCGCGCACGCTGCCGAGGCGCTGCGCCCGCTCCTCGGCAGCGCACCGCCGATCGCGCGCGCGGCCGAGGACGCGCTCGAGAAGCTGGGAGCCCGTCCGCGGAACGCACCCGCTCTCCGCGTTGCAGCCATGCACGCGCCGTACGACGAGCTCGCACTCCCACCGTTGCTGGTCGTCCGTCTCGAGACCGCGCGCGGGGTCGTGCGCATCCGCCTCGACGTCGGCGCGGCACCGCGCACCGTCCGCAACTTCGTCGGGCTCGTGCAGCACCATTTTTACGACGGCCTCGGCTTTCACCGCGTGGTGCCGGGCTTCGTCGCGCAGGGCGGCGACCCGCGCGGCGACGGCTCGGGCTCCGCTGGCTGGCTGGTACCGTGCGAGCCCAACGCGCTGCCCTACGTGGAAGGCACCGTCGGCATGGCGCTCTCGGGGCAAGACACGGGAGGAAGCCAGTTCTTCGTGACGCTCCTGCCCGAGCCGCACCTCGAGGGTCGTTACACCGCGTTCGGTCGCGTCGAGGAGGGCATGGACGTGGTTCGCAGCCTGCAGCCCGGCGACCTCATCGACCACGCAACGATGGAGCCTGCGACGTCGCGGTGAGCTCAGCTGGGACGCGCCGAGGGGGGCGTCTCGATGCGCAGCACCTGGCCGTGCACGTCCCCGGAGGCGGCGTCGATCTCCGGATCGACGAAGATGCGCGTGACCTGCTGGGTACGCAGCGACTCGAGGCCTTCCGTCGAAACGAGCTCCGTGGCAGCGACGGCGATGGGCACCAGGTCGAGCTCCGTGCCGAGCTGTCCTGCGAAGCGCTCGGCCGCCTGAGCAGACGAGAACACGAACGTGTAGGGGCGACGACACCACAGGTCTCGGCCCGACGCGGTGAGGTAGAAGACCCGCGCAGGCAACGCCGCGAGGATCAGCGCAAGGGGATCATTGTTCTCGGTCACGTAGTCCTAGCTCCTTCATCTTCATCTGCAGGCTCTTGCGGCTGATCTGTAGCCGCCGGGCAGCCTGTGTCACGTTGCCGTTCATCTCGTCGAGCGCCTGGCGGATGACCTCGCGCTCGACCCGCTCCGTCTCGCGACGCACGAGCTCCTTCAGCGACTCGGCGGGCGCCGGGGCCTCGACTGCGAGCTCGAGGGTGGGCTCCACGGCGCGCTCGGACGCCACGCTCGCGATGGGGACGGGTGCGGCCCCTTGCGGCGCCACACCGAGCTCCGCGGGCAGATCGTTCGCGGTGAGCTGCGAGCTCTCGGCGAACAGGATGCCGCGCTCGAGCACGTTCTCGAGCTCGCGGATGTTGCCCGGCCACGCGTGCCGGACGAGCCGCTCGAGCGCTTCGGGTGCCACAGTCGAGACGCGCTTCTTGAGTCGCTCGTTGAAGCGCTCCACGAAGTGCGAGACGAGGACCGGGATGTCTTCCTTGCGGTCGCGCAGCGGCGGCAGGTGCAGCGGCACCACGTTGAGGCGATAGAAGAGGTCCTCGCGGAAGCCGCCGTTTGCGACCTCCTTGTGCAGATCGCGGTTGGTCGCAGCCACGAGCCGGACGTCGACCTTCAGCGTCTTGATGCCACCGACGCGCTCGAACTCCGACTCCTGGAGGACGCGCAGGAGCTTCACCTGCATCTCGACGGGGATCTCGCCGATCTCGTCGAGGAACAGCGTGCCCGTATCGGCGAGCTCGAAGCGACCGGGCTTGTTGCTGGTGGCGCCGGTGAAGGCGCCCTTGTCGTAACCGAACAGCTCCGACTCGATCAGCGTCTTCGGGATCGCAGCGCAGTTGATGCGGATGAAGGGTGCATCGCGGCGCGAGGAGTGCGCGTGCAGCGCGCGTGCGACCAGCTCCTTGCCGGTGCCCGACTCGCCGGTGATGAGCACGGTGGACGGCGTGTCGGCAACTTTCTCGATGACGGCGTACACCTGCTCGAGCGAGGCCGAGCGGCCCACGAGCCCGAAGCGCCCCAGCCCCTCGGGCGGGGAGCTCGGACGCGCGTCCTGCGCGGCGCGCGCGTGCGTGCGGACCGCCTTGGCGACGACCTCGCGGATCTGGCTCTGCTCGAAGGGCTTCTCGAGGTAGTCGAACGCCCCGAGCTTCACCGCCTCGACCGCAGAGTCGACGGAGCCGTGCGCAGTGATCATGATGACGGGGATGTCGGCGTGCTCGGCTGTCATGCGACGGAGCAGCGCCATGCCGTCCATGCGCGGCATCTTGAGGTCGGTGATCACTGCCACCACCTCCGGGCCGACGAGCGAGAGCGCCTCCTGCCCGTCCCTGGCTTCGAGCACGCGGTAGCCTTCGCGCGTGAGGATCGCAGTGAGTACCCGACGGAGGTTCTGCTCGTCGTCGGCGAGGATGATTTTCGCCGTCAAGCCGCTTCCTCGGGCGCGAGCGTGGAGATGAGCAGCGCGACGCGGAACGTGGCCTCGACGTCACCCGACCAGTCCATGACGATGGAGTTGGGCTCGTGGCGCACGATCTTGCCGCGCAGCTCGATGCCGCTCTTCGGCTCGGCGCTGAGGAACACCTTGGCGTGATGCTCGGTGCCGACGGGGTACTTCGCGATCGTGTCGGCCTCGGTGGCGAGCAGCGCGCCCGTCATCGAGATGTTGCGCGCGCGCATGACCACGTGGTCGGGCGACGTGCCGAAGCGGACGGCGGCGTGGATGTCGAAGCGCGGCGCTCGACGCGCGTTGGGCTCGGCGGGCTGCGCGGCTGCCCTCGTCGGCCCGCCTGCGGGCGCGGGGAAGTATTGCTTCTGGATCTCCTCGACCTGCTTGCGCCGCGCCTCGACCAGCTCTGCCTGGACCTGTTCGGCCTGCCGCTGATCGAGCTGCGCGAGCTCCGCGTCGATCTTTGCCTGGGCGTCGACGAGCTTCGCAAGGCGCTCTTCCTGGGCCTTGCGCGTCAGCGCGACCTTCTCGCGGTACTCGAGCAAGATCCGTCGACGTTCTGTAAGCGAATCGGTGGTGGTGGCTGCCATGGGCACTGCCGCGCCCGACTCGACGCCCGCCACCTGCTCGACCACGGCCGCGAACTTCAGGTGGGACTTATCGCTCTCCGCGCTCACGACCCCAAACTCCTTGGTCGGGACGAATCCGTCAAGCCGGGTCCAGCAGGGGCCTGGATCGGCAGGAGCACGCTGAACGCGGATCCGGCACCCTCGCGACTGCGCACCTCGATGCGTCCCCCGTGGTTCTCGACGATACGCTGACTGATCGGCAGGCCGAGACCGGTGCCGCCCTCGCGCGTGGTGAAAAATGGGATGAAGAGGCTCTTCAGCAGCGGCGTCGGGATGCCCTTGCCCGTGTCGCGGAAGCGGACCTCGAGCAGCGCGGGCGCGCCACCGCGGGCGGGCCGCACCAGGGTGGCGATGGTCAGCCGACCACCTTCGGGCATCGACTGCAGCGCGTTGAGTCCGAGATTGAGGAAGACCTGCCGGAGCTGCTCGGCGTCGCCGCGCGCGACGGGCAGTGCGTCTGCCAGCTCGAGCGCGAAATCGGTCACGGGCGTGGTCTCCGCCAGCGGAGGCAGGAGCTGTGCGGTGCGCCGCACGACGTCGTTCAGGTCGAGCAGGTCGAGCGCGCCGCGGTACGGTCGCGCGTAGTCGAGGAACTGCGACAGGACACGGTTGAGGCGGTTCGTCTCCTCCACGATGATCGTGAGGAACTCGCCTTCACCCTCCGGCGCGCCACTCGCGGGAAGCAGGAGCTGCGCCGCACCCTTGATGGCCCCGAGCGGGTTGCGGATCTCGTGCGCGAGGCCTGCAGCCATCTCGCCGAGGGCCGCCAGACGGTCGCGCTCCTTCATGCGGTCGTACAGGTTGGAGTTCTTGACCGAGATCGCGAGCTGCCCGGCTAGCCCGCGCAGCAGCTCGATCTCCTCCGATGCGAATGCATCGCGCAGTCGCTCGTCACGCAAGCACAGCAGGCCGACGATCTGCGTCTGCTGATCTTCGGTCACCACGAGCGGCAGACAAAGCGCCGCTCTCATCTCGTCGAGCGTGCGGGCGACGGCGTCGAGCGAGTCGGTGTCGGCCTCACCCACGCTTCGGGTCTCGAGCTCGCGCTCGAGCTGCTCGATGGAGATGGGCGAGAACGCGGCGTACGCGGCCGTACGGCTCTGCAGCCGCTCGAAGAAGAGGCGCCGCGCAGCCGCGTCGATGCGCTCGACCGGGCGTGGCCCGACGGCGCCGTAGAGGTCGTAGCCTGCGGCGTCGCGGTCGAGCAGGTACACGGACGCGTGGGTGACGCGGTGCGAGTTCTCGAGATGTCGTATCGTGACCGCGACGGCGTCGGGCAGGTCGATGGTGTTGACGAGCTCGGTCCGCGCGCGATCGATCTCGGCCTTCAGAGCCCAGCGCTCGCGGAACAGCCAGCCCTGGATCTGGCCCTCGATGACGCCACGCAGCGGCTCGAAGAGGATGAAGATCACGAGCGACGCGACAATGGAGTTGAAGAAGAACAGCCCGCTCTGGTTCGACGGGACCCACGCCACGAGCAGGCCGTAGATCGTGGACAGCAGGAACACGAACGCCGCGAGCACCGCCATGCGTCCGAGCAGCTCGTTCAGATCGAGCAGGCGGTACCGGAACAGCGCCTGCGACAGGAAGTACATGTAGGTGACCGTGAACACGTAGCCCGTCGTGGGCAGGTGCACGTGCGAGGCAACGAAGGGTGCCGCACCGTCGTAGACCGAAAGGGCGATGGCGAGGAGGCCACCGACGTAGAGGTAGCTGAGGCGTGCCTTCTCGGTGCGGCCGAGCGTCCGGCGATACGCGTTGCGGGCGAGCAGGGCAGACGCGAGGAGTCCGCCGTACACGTAGACGGCGTACACGACGGTGAACAGCGGAGCGTGGTGGAAGCCGGCCGGACCGAACAGTGCCGTGTACACGAGCACCACGAGCAAGGCCGCCGCGAATGGGATGAGCCAGCGTGGCGTCACCAGCGGTCGCTGCGGCGCGTCGGTCTCGCCGGCGATCTGCGTGACGAAGACCGCGAAGAAGCGGTACGCGAGGATCG
Source organism: Myxococcales bacterium (assembly GCA_043729375.1). Taxonomy (GTDB): domain Bacteria; phylum Myxococcota_A; class Polyangia; order Palsa-1104; family Palsa-1104; genus JBDTCO01. Next base: position 2,326 of record JAYTLP010000245.1, on the reverse strand, counting down.
GGATCGGCAGGGCGGCGCACAGTGCGACGACGTGCCCAGCCTCCCATCCCATCGTGGAGTGCACGAACGTGGCGACCAGCCACGTGGCCACCGCGAGCGAGAACACCGAGAAGAGCCGCCGCTCGCGCTGCGGCTCGCGCAACGCCACCGCCGCGCCGATGGCGAACGTGACGATCGACGCGAGGAGTGCAGGGAGCGACTGGAGGTTCATGGGGAAAGGGCGCGATGGCCGCGTTCGGGATCGCGCTTATAATGAAGTTGTACATGACGGTGGACTCATTTGTGCTGCGCGACCTGCCGAAGGTGGGTGACGTGCTCGAGAGCGAGCTCGGGCGGACGCTGCTCGCCGCCGCGCCGCGCTGGGCGGTCGTCGACGCGGTGCGAGCCGAGATCGAATCGCGGCGCAGCGCGCGTGATGCGCGGCCCCTCGATCCAGTCATGCTGCGCGCGGCGGTGGACGCGCGCCTCTCCGTCTCGCTGCGTCGCGTCGTCAACGCGACGGGGGTCGTGCTGCACACGAACCTCGGGCGTGCGCCCCTCGCAGAGGCGGCGGTCGAGCGAGTGGCCGACGTCGCGCGCGGCTATTCCAACCTCGAGCTCGCGCTCGACGACAAGAAGCGTGGCTCTCGCCACGAGCACGTGGTCGAGTTGCTGCGCGCCCTCACGGGGGCCGAGGACGCGCTCGTCGTCAACAACTGCGCTGCCGCGGTGCTGCTCGCGCTGACGGGCCTCGCGCAGGGCGGTGACGTCGTCGTCTCGCGCGGCGAGCTGGTCGAGATCGGCGGCGGCTTCCGTGTTCCCGAGGTGATGGCGGCCTCCGGCGCGCGGCTCGTCGAGGTCGGCACCACCAATCGGACGCGCCTCGCCGATTACGATCGTGTCGGCGTGCGGCTTCTCATGAAGGTGCATCGCTCCAACTTTGCCATCGTCGGCTTCACCGAGGAGGCGAGCGTCGCCGAGCTCGCGCCACTCGCGCGCAGGCTCGGCGTGCCGCTCTTCGTCGATCTCGGGTCGGGCTCGCTCGCGACCATCGCCGGGCTGCCTGGTGATCCCGAGCCCACCGTCCCCTCGCTGGTTGCCTCCGGGGCCGACCTGGTCGCGTTCTCGGGCGACAAGCTCGTGGGGGGGCCGCAGGCCGGGATCCTCGTCGGGAAGCGCGCGCTCGTCGCGGTGCTCTCGCGACATCCGCTGCTGCGCGCTTTGCGGCCGGACAAGCTCACCATCGCGGCGCTCGAAGCCACGCTCGCGCTCCACCGCGATGGCCGCTCCGCAGAGATTCCCACCGTGGCGATGCTGTCGGTCCCCGAGCCCACGCTCGAGAGCCGCGCGCGTGCGCTCTCGGCGCGGCTGTCCATCGTGAGGCCCGATGGGCACTTCACCGCGTGCCGCGTGCGCTCGGCGGTCGGCGGCGGCTCCATGCCCACCGTCGAGCCGTGGTCGTGGGCCGTGCGCGCGTCGGTGCCCGGGGCGAGCGAGGCCGCGCTCGACGAGCAGCTCCGTCGCTCGCGCCCGGCCGTGCTCGGCCGGCTGTCGGGTGGCGAGCTCCTGCTCGACGTGCGCACGCTCCTGTCCGACGACGCAACCGCCATCGAGAACGCCTTTGCACCGGCCCGCGCACCGGAACGAACCGGAGGATGAGCCTTGCTTGATTCCAGCGTTTTGGTCCTCAACCGGAACTATCAGCCCGTACACGTCACCTCGGCGAAGCGCGCGTTCACGCTGCTCTACGCGGGCGCTGCCAAGGTCATCGCCCCCGACTTCGCGCTCTTCGACTTCGACAGCTGGGCCGAGCTCGGCGCCGCCGCAGGGTCCGACGTCGTCCACACCATCGGGCGCGTCATCGCCGTGCCGCGCGTGATCTTGCTCTCCGCGTACGACCGGCTGCCCAAGCAAAAGATCCGCTTCTCTCGCCACAACATCTACGCGCGCGACGACAACACGTGTCAGTACTGCCGTCGCCAGCTCCCGCGTACCGAGCTGAACCTGGACCACGTCATCCCCCGCGCGCGCGGCGGTCGCACGAGCTGGGAGAACGTCGTGTGCTGCTGCGTGCCTTGCAACCTGCGCAAGGGCTGCCGTCGCCCCGACGAGGCGGGCATCCGGCTCATGAAGACGCCCGTGCGCCCCACGTGGGGCCCGACCACGCGGCTGCTGGGCGCCAAGCTCGGACCGCGCCCGGCCCATCGCGAGTGGATTCCGTTCGTGGGCCTCGTGGACGCTTCCTACTGGAACACGGAGCTCGTCGACGACTCCGACTCGTAGCGCGGCAGACGGAGTACGATGCGGACCTGCTCATGACCGACGACACGCAGCTTTCGCCCGACGA
>JAYTLP010000244.1:0-9991 GCA_043729375.1 Myxococcales bacterium | reverse complement strand
CGCGTGCGGTCGAGCACGAGCTCGGACGCGGCGTCGAGGAGCTCGTCGACGCGTAGCGCGTCGAGGCTCTGGCTGTCGGGCGCGACGAGCACTTCTTCGTCGACGGACGCGGCGTCGAGGCCCACGAGCCGACGCAGCTCGGGTACCGCTGCCTGCGCCGCCGCGATGACCGACGCGTCCCTGATCTTGCGTGCGGGCGTGAGTAGATCTTCCAGCCGGTGTGCGGCCGCGGAGAGCCCATGCAGGTCGACAGAGCCTGCCGAGCCCTTCAGCGTGTGTGCCTTGCGAAGCAGCATCTCGAACGGCTCGTGTGCCTCCGGGTCCGCTGCGAGCGCGAGCAGGGACGCCTCGATGGCCGCGAGCGCGTTCCGTGCCTCGACGAGGAACAGCGCGCGCATCTCCGCCAGCTCGACCGGGTCCCACGTGGACGGCAGCGGGACGGGCGCGGCAATCGCGGCGAGCTTGCCGCCGACCAGCTTTGCGAGCGGGGCGGGGTCGTGGCCCCGCTCGAGCCCCACGAGCAGCGCGGTCGCGAGCTCGACGAGCTCGGCATCGTCGACGACGGCAGCGAGCTCGACCAGCTCTGCCGCCGCAGAGCGATCGCGCTCCCCGATGCGCGGGAGTAGCGCGCGCGCCTCGTCGAGGAAGATCTCGAGGAGGCCACGATCGGTGGTGCTCATCCGCGCACCGCGTGACGTAGCGTCTCGAGCAGCGCGTGAACGTCGAGCGGCGGGGCATCGGGCGTGCTCCCGAGGACACGGTTGCACAGCACGAGCGCGCGACCGATCGCGGTCCCGACGAGGACGGCAACGCCCGCGTTTCGCTGCTCACCGGCCCACAGCACCGGCAGCACCTCTCCGTCGACCTGCGCGAGCCCCGCCAGCGCTTCGGGACCGAGAGGAACGGGCGTGACCACCGGAACGGAGTCGAGTGGGCGCGCGTTCGGATCGAGCAAGCGACGCGGATGGCCGTCGATGTCGACGGTGAGTGTATTCGGTTGCTCGGCGCTCACACCGCGACCGGAGCGACCTTGCGACGGACGAGCTTGATGCTCAGCAACCGGTAGAGCAGCTTCGACACGTCGAACGAGCTCATCCTCGACATGCGCACGATGTCCTTGACCGAGTTCTTGCCAGTGACGAGGTCGAGCACCTGGAGCTCCTCGCGCGTGAGGCGGGCCTTGCCGATGTGCTGCACCGCTTCCTCGTTGCGCAGGAACACGGCGTCGAAGTCGTCGATCTCTCGCTCGATGAGGTGCCACTCGTCGATCCGCCGGAACCCCTCGACGAGGAGAAGATCGAGGTCGAGCGCAAGCGCGGCGTCGACCGCGAGCGGGGGCAGCTCGCGCGTGGCGCGGAACGAGAAGCGGCCCGACGGCCAGCGCAGCAGCTCGTAGATCCGCTCCGCGCTCTGGCGGCCGAGCGCCTGCTTGAGCTCGGACTCGGAGACGTAGTTGAGGCGCACCATCTGCTCGCCGATGGGACGTGTGCCACGCTGATCGCCGCGGCTCGACAGGAACAGATCGAAGTCCTGTCGTGAGATCGCGCCTTGCTCCACGAGGTAGCGGCCGATGAGGAAGTCGTCGGACAGCCCTTCGCCCATGGCCAGCTCGATGCGCCCGGCTTTCCAGAACACCTCGATGTGAGTACCCGACGGCACGGTGCCGAGATCGTCGGCATGGCGAGCGACGCTCAGCACACCCGACTGCCGCTGCTCGCGGAGGAGCCCGAGGACCTCGGCGATCGGCACGCGGCCGAGGTGCCCCTCGAGCGCCGCGGTCGGGGAGCTGCGCTCCAGCTCGGCAACGTAGGGCGCGAGGATGCGCGCCAGCGTCTCGTCGTCGAAGACCGCCTCGAAGCAATCGGCCGCGGTGCCGTCACCACCGTGCTCGCTCAACGCTCGACGCATCGCCTCGCGCACCTCCCCGAGCGCGGCGGTGATGCGCTGCTCGGGCTTGCCACTGTGCGTCTGCTCGTCGGTCGCGATCGAATCTGTCGACTCTTCACCGGTGGTGCTTGCCGCGCCACCTTCGACGGGACCCCGTGAGCGCGCGAGGGTGTGCTCGACGACCGCTGTGATGGCCTCGGGTGAGAAGGGCTTCGTGATGTAGTCCACGATGCCCATCACCTTCACGAAGCGCTCACCGACCTGGTCACCCTTGGCGCTCATCAGCACGACGGGGACATCGCGCAGGTCGACGGAGTCGGCCAGCGCCCGGCAGACCTGATAGCCGTTCAGGCGCGGCATCACGAAGTCGAGCAGGATGAGGTCAGGCCGCGACTCCATCGCTTTGCGTATGCCGTCTTCACCGTCGGGCGCCGTGCGCACGCGGTAGCCGGCCTTGGTGAGCACCAGCTCGACCACCTTTAGGATGGTCGGGCTGTCGTCGATGACGAGGATGGAGGAGTTGGGCATCGAGTGAGTCGAAATTGCCAGCGCCCCATGATACGTGGCTCGCGACCCGCTCACAACTGCCACGGTCCCCTCTTTTACTTTCCCGCTTCGTCTCCCCTGGAGGCGGCCGGAGGCGGTACGAGCGGGTGCTGTGGTGTCTTGGATGGGCGCCGCTTCGGCACGTGCGGGGGTGCAACTTCTGGTGCGTCTTCTGCTCCGGGGACCCGACGAGCCCGGTGGGCGCCAGCGAGGGTGCAATCGGCGTCGGTGAGATGGGTGCGGTCGGCGTCGTTGCGGTCGAGGGCGCAGCTCGGTCGGACGGTCGGTCGTGGAGCTGAATGAAGACGGCGACCCCGAGCAGCGGCAGCGCGCCGGCCAGCGCCAGAAGGACCGGCTGCAGCGGGCGTCGCGGCGGGACCCCGAGCAAGGTCCACGCTCCGGCCGTCGGACCGATGTGCGTTCGCACAGACGGTGCCTGCCGTGGGGCGAGCTCGGCAGCGACGTCGGTCATCGTGGGTCACTGCGCCGGATCTATGCGTAGCGTGGCCTGGACGAGCGGTGTTAGGCCCGCGTGCGCTCGGGTGAGCGACACACCCTCGAGCAGCGGCGCGGGCGTGGTGAGGTGGTGGACTATCACCACGCCGACGCCGCCCTCGAAGGGCAGGCGACCGGACACGGCCTGGAAGAGCGTGCAACCGAGCGAGGTGCGCGTCTCCGTTGCGAGGAGCTCCGTGAGGATCGGGCCATCTCGGAGCTCCATCACCGTGTACGCGGTGCCGTCGGGCGCGCACGTCGTGGACGCGCACGATGCACGGATGCTCGAGGAGGCTGATGGTGCGCGCCTCGTTGAAGAAGCGAGCGTTCAGATCCGCACGATCCGGGTACGCGGCGCGCAGATGCTTCACGGCGACTCGGCGTCCGGTCGTCCCTCCTTCACCGTGGAGGCGCTCGAGCCGGTAGTGGCCGACGTGCGCGGGCACCCGCTCGCAGAGCAGGCGCGGACGCGCAGAGCGCGGTCCAGAAATCGCAATCGCTCGCATGCGACGCAGAACTGGCGACCCTTGCCCGGCCTGATACGCTGCTCACGCCCATGCCGTCCGTGCGTCATGCCTGAACAGTTCCCGCGCGACTTCGGTCGTTACTCCCTGCTCGCGCCGCTGGCCGAAGGGGGGATGGGGGCGCTCTACCTCGCGTGCCAGGGCGAGCGGGGGTTCGAGAAGCTGTGTGTCATCAAGACGGTGCTGCCGCAGCTCGCCGACGCGGAATTCGTCGCGCGCTTCCGCGATGAGGCGAAGGTGGTCGTCCGGCTCTCGCACGGCAACCTCGTGCCGGTCTTCGATGCGGGCACGGTCCGGGTCCCGCCGCACGATCGAGACGAGCTCTACCTCGCGATGGAGCATGTCGACGGCAAGGACCTGCGCGCCGTATGGAACCGCTGCGCGCACAAGGGCGTCGCGTTCCCCGTCGACATCGCCGTGTACATCGCCCGCGAGCTCGCACGTGGGCTCCAGCACGCGCACGTGGCGCACGACATCCGCCTCGTGCATCGCGACGTCTCGCCGCCGAACGTCCTGGTCTCGTTCGCGGGCGAGGTGAAGCTCACCGACTTCGGGCTGGCCGCGTCCGTCATCAAGAAGGAGAAGACCGCCCCCGGCATCATCTACGGCAAGGTCTCCTACATGAGCCCCGAGCAGGCGCGCGGTGAGCCGCTCGATGGCCGCACGGATCTGTTCGCAGTCGGTGTGATCCTCTGGGAGCTGCTCACCGGCCGCCAGCTCTTCCCGCAGGCCGAAGCCAACCTCATCGAGCGTGTGCGCGATCCGATCGTCGAGGCGCCATCGCGCATAACGTCGCGCGTGCCTGCCGACCTCGAGGTCATCGTCATGCGCGCGCTCGCACCGGTCCGGGACGAGCGCTACGCCGACTGCGACGCGTTTCGCTCGGCGCTCGCGGGCTGGCTCGCGAAGACCGCGCCGACCATCGACAACGACAGGGTCGCGGGGTTTCTGCGGCAGCTCTTCGGCGACGAGATCGACCGCGACCGAAAGGCGCGCGCCGCCCTGCTCGAGGCGCTGCATGTCGACCCTGCGTACAGCGTCGACGCCGCGGCCAAGGTCGCGCTGTCGGCCACGAGCCCGGGCACAGCCCCCGTCGTTCGTACACACTCGTCGACCGATCCCGGCGCGCTCGTCGGCACCCACCTCGACGGCAAGTACCTCGTGCGGCGCCTCATCGGCGAGGGCGGGATGGGCCTCGTCTACGAGGCCGAGCACGTCGACATCGGCCGCCGTGTCGCCATCAAGGTCCTTCACTCGCGCTACACGCGCGAGCCCGACGTCGTGTCGCGCTTCCGCTCCGAAGCTCGCGCCGCCACCCGCATCGGCCACCCGCACATCATCGACGTCTTCGACTCCGGCACCACGGTCGATGGCGCGGTCTACCTCGTCATGGAGTTCCTCGACGGACGCGACCTGGGCTGGGTCATCGGCGACTCGTCCCCGCTACCGGCAATGCGTGCGGTCGCCATCGCGCGCGACATCTGCGAGGCGCTGGCGGCCGCGCACAAGGCGAGCATTCTCCACCGAGACCTCAAGCCCGAGAACATCTTCCTCGTGAACACCCCGGGTCCCCCCGCCCGCATCGACTTCGTGAAGGTGCTCGACTTCGGCATCGCGAAGACCCTCGACGCGGTGACGGAACGCTCGAAGCACCAGACCACGCCAGGCGTCGCGATGGGCACGCCGGAATACATGGCGCCCGAGCAGGCCGCCGGGCAGGAGGTGGACGCGCGAGCCGACATCTATTCTGTCGGTGCAATCCTTTACGAGATGCTGAGCGGCTCGCCGCCGCACGAGGGCGACAACGTGATGGAGGTCCTCACCAAGAAGGCCACCGTCGTTCCCGCATCGCTGCTCACCTTTCGCCCGGAGCTGCCGCTGGCGCTCGCCGCGCTCGTCGAGCGCGCCCTGTCGCGCAGCCCGGAGGACCGCCCCGAGTCGATGCGAGTGATGGCAGACGAGCTCGCCGCCATCATCGAAGGACGCGACGTCGCCGGGAACCGCCGCGGTGGCGACCGCCGCAACCGCGGCGAGGGCTCCATCGTCCGCACCATCGCAGTCGCCGTCGTCGGCGCGCTCGTGATCGCGGGCGGCATCGTGTTCTGGCCCGATGCGCGGCCGCATGCGACGAGCCCGACGCCCGTGAGCATCGTGGCGCCACCCGTGCACGTGTCTCCCGCTGCGGTGAAGGTGGTGGAGCCGAGGCGCGTCGAGCCCGTACCAGTTGCCGTTCCGGTCACGAAGCCGCATCCGAAGCCGGTGGCACCTCGCCCGGTGGACACGAAGGAGCCTGCTGTGGCCGAGGCGAGGCGCAAGCTCGGGGAGGCGCGCCAGGCGATGGCGGCGGGTCAGTACGCGCAGGCCGAGGCGCTGTTCAATCAGGTGCGCGGCATGAAGCTCGAGACGGGCGCCGTGACGACGGGGCTCGCCGAGGTGGCATTCCAGCGGGGCCACTACGACGAGGCCGCGCGCATCGGCAAGCGCGCCACCGAGACCGGTGGGGGGGCGGCAGCGCACATGGTGCTCGGGAACGCGCTGTTCAAGCTCGGCCAGTACGACGAGTCCATCGCCCAGTATCAGACCGTCTTGAAGAGCGATCGCAGCAACAACGAGGCGAAGAACAACATGAAGGCAGCAATGGCCCGCAAGGGCGGCTAGGTCGTGCACGACGCAGACCCGCGGTGGATGCCGATCTCGATCGCGCTGCTGCTCATGATGACGCCCGCGCTGGTTTTCTACGGCGGCACGGTCCGCTCGAAGCACGCGCTCGACACCATCATGACGAGCGTGGTGGCCCTCGGGGTCGGCGGCCTCACATGGGCGCTGCTCGGGTATTCGCTCGCGTTCTCGGGCGCGGGGGCGTTCCTCGGCAACCTCGACTTCGCGCTCTTTGCGGGCGTCGATCTGCAGCCGAAGGGAGCCATCCCCCACGTGGTCTTCGTCGCGTATCGGGCGAGCTTCGCCGTCATCACGAGCGCACTGGTCTCGAGCTTGATTGTCGAACGCGCGCGCTTCCGGCCGAAAATCTGGCTTCTTGTCCTGTTCGCGCCCGTCGCGCACCGGGTGTAGGGCGGTGGGTGGCTGGCCCAGCTCGGCGCGCTCGATTTCGCGGGGGGCACCGTCGTGCACATCGATGCGGCAGCGGCGGCCCCTCGCCATCGCTATCAAGCTCGGTCCGCGCAAGGACTACGCTCACAAGGTGATGTTGCCGCACAGCGTGCCGTTCACGCTGCTCGGTACCGGCCTCCTCTGGTTCGGGTTCAACCATCGTCGTCGGGCTCGTCGCCATCACACCCTCGGCCGGGTACGTGAGCCCGCGCGCGGCGCTGCTCATCGGCGCCATCGCGGCAGGGCCCAGCAGGCCTACGGGCGCGGTGACGGCGCGCTCCTCATCCTGCCCATCGACCGCGGAGCCAGGCGTCGATGAAGACGACTGTCGCCATCGTTGGACCCGAGCGCCCGGCCGAGGTGCTCGCGGCGCTCTTTCTCGCCGAGGTGCGCGGCTTCACCGTCGGGCGGGTCGAGGGTCACGGCGGCGAGCTCGCCGGGGTGCAGACGTACCAAGGGACCACCGTGAAGATGGAGCTCCCGGAAAAGTTCCGCCTCGAGAACGCAGTGTCCGATCACTTCGTCGATCTCACCGTGAAGGCCATGCTGGACTCTGCCCGCACCGGCCAGGTGGGCGATGGCAAGGTGTTCGTGCTCCCCGTCGAGCAGGCCTACCGCATCCGCAACGGCGACGAAGATCGGGCGGCAGTCACGCCGGTCGAATCCACGCCGTAGATCCGTGCTAATAACCCCGGCCGATGGGACTTCTTTCTTTTCTAGGCATCGGTGGTGGCAAGAGCGGCAGCCTCGACAGGCACGCCGCGCGCGCCAGGAACAAGGACGCGCAGAGCGTGGACCGGTTCGGCTCGCTCGAAGCACTCGCAGGCGCTGCGCACGACGAGGTGAAGGCAGCCGACAAGGGCGACGCCACGCTGCGCGGCAAGGCAGTGCTCGGTCTGCTCGGGCGCTTCACGATGCGCTACGACAAGACCATCGAGGACGAGCAAGAGAAGGACTACGTCTTCGCGCAGCTCAGCAGCCTGGGCTCGTCGATCCTGCCGGAGCTCGAGCGGCACCTGCACGCGGCCGAGTCCATCTCGTGGGGTCTGCGGCTCCTCGGTGAGATCGCGACAGTCGACGAGGCATGGCCGATCCTGGAGCGCCTCTGCGAGCGCAACGACAACAACTACACCCGCGACCCGTCGAAGAAGACGCAGCTCGTGCACTACCTCGGTGAGCAGAGCGATCCACGCGCCGGCGAAGCGCTCGTCCCCTACCTCGAGGACGTGGACGAGGGCGTTCGCTTCACGGCCGTCGAGGGCATCCTCTCGCTGCTCCCGGCGTCCGCGCGTGAGCCCCTCTTTCGCCGGCTCGCTGACGCGGGCGAACACTCGCGTCGCATCAAGCGGCGCATCGTCGAGGGCATGGCGGACGCGGGCTGGGACATCCGCTCGGGTGCCGCAAAGCTCGACGACAGTGCAATCGCAGACCTTTTGCCCGGAGCCACCGTGGACAAGCAGGGCCGGGTCCGCCGCGGCCCCGACAAGTAGCGCACCGTGCCGCGTCGTGACGATCTGAAGAAGATCCTCGTCATCGGCTCCGGCCCGATCGTCATCGGTCAGGCCTGCGAGTTCGACTACTCGGGGACGCAAGGCGTACGCGCGCTCCGCGAGGAGGGGTACGAGGTCGTCCTCGTCAACTCCAACCCGGCGACGATCATGACCGATCCGGAGCTGGCCGAGCGCACCTACGTCGAGCCGCTCACCGTCGAGATCCTCACGCGCGTCATCGAGAAGGAGAAGCCCTGCGCGCTGCTCCCGACGCTGGGCGGCCAGACGGCGCTCAACCTCGCGCTCGCGCTCGACGAGGCCGGCGTGCTCGCGAAGCACGGCGTGCAGATGCTGGGCGCGAGCCGGCATGCCATCGAGATGGCGGAGGACCGCGAGCTCTTCAAGAAGGCGATGGCGCGCATTGGCCTCGCCGTGCCGAAGTCGGGCTACGCGACGAACATGCGGGAGGCGCGCGCCATCGTTGCGGAGACGGGCTTCCCTGCCATCATCCGCGCCTCGTTCACGCTCGGCGGCGCCGGGTCGTCGATAGCGTACTCCGCGGAGGAGTTCGAGGAAAAGGCCGCGTGGGGCATCGCGTGCTCGCCCCGGAGCCAGATCCTCATCGACGAGTCCGTGCTCGGCTGGAAGGAGTACGAGCTCGAGGTCATGCGCGACCACAAGGACAACGTGGTCGTCATCTGCTCGATCGAGAACATCGATCCGATGGGCGTGCACACGGGCGACTCCATCACCGTCGCGCCGGCAATGACACTCACCGATCGCGAGTACCAGCGCATGCGTGACGCGGCCGCTGCCGTCCTGCGCGAGATCGGCGTCGAGACCGGCGGCTCGAACGTGCAGTTCGCGGTCGACCCGCGGACGGGGCGCATGGTCGTCGTCGAGATGAACCCGCGCGTGTCGCGCTCGTCGGCGCTCGCCTCGAAGGCCACGGGGTTCCCCATCGCGAAGATCGCGGCGAAGCTGGCGGTCGGCTACTCGCTCGACGAGATCCCCAACGACATCACGCGTGATCGCTCGACGCCGCATGCCGTGGACGCGCCAGCGGGTAGCTTCCAGCCGGCGAGCTTCGAGCCCACCATCGACTACGTGGTGGTGAAGGCACCGCGCTTTGCCTTCGAGAAGTTCCCCGGCACCGACACCACGCTCACGACCCAGATGAAGTCGGTCGGCGAGGTCATGGCCATCGGACGTACCTTCAAGGAGTCGCTCGGCAAGGCGCTGCGTGGGCTCGAGATCGGCCGCAGCGGGTTCGATCAGCCCACCTCCGGGGCGCTGCTCGAGCGCCTCTCCGTGCCCACCGCGGATCGCCTGTTCCTCGTCGCGGAGGCCCTTCGCGAGGGCGCCACCGTCGAGCAGATCTTCGACCGCAGCAAGATCGACCCGTGGTTTCTGACGGAGATCGCAGCCGTCGTCGCGCTCGAGGAGGAGGCGCGGCGCGCGCTCGCGAGCATCGACGAGACTGCGATGTGGCGCTACAAGAGCGCAGGCCTTGCGGATCGTCGGCTCGCAGCACTGACATCGTCGACGGAGCAGGCGGTGCGCGCGCATCGCAAGGCGCTCGGCGTGGTGGCCAGCTACAGGCGCGTCGACACCTGTGGCGCCGAGTTCGCCGCCCTCACACCGTATTTGTACTCGACGTACGAGCAGCCGGTGCGGCGCGCCGGCGTCGTGCTGTCGTCGTGCGAGGCTCGGCCCACGACGAAGCGAAAGGCGATCATTCTCGGCGGCGGGCCCAATCGCATCGGGCAGGGTATCGAGTTCGACTACTGCTGCGTCCATGCCGTTCAGGCGCTGCGCGAGGAGGGGTGGGAGACCCTCATGGTCAACTGCAACCCAGAGACGGTCTCCACCGACTACGACACCGCGGACCGCCTCTACTTCGAGTCGCTCACCGTGGAGGACGTGCTGAATATCCTCGAC
>JAYTLP010000243.1:0-2806 GCA_043729375.1 Myxococcales bacterium | reverse complement strand
TTCGTCTACGACCACATGCCGAACGGCACCGACTTCACCACCGGCAAGCTACGCGGCGTGCCAGGCTTGAACTTTGCGTTCATCGGGGACCCGCGCCAGTACCACACGCCCATCGCGACGGTCGACGCACTCTCCATGTCGACACTGCAGCACATGGGCGACCAGACCCTCACCGCCGTGCGTGTGCTCTCTCGTGCGGCCCTCCCCGCGCACGCCTCCCCGCGCGCCTGGGCGGATCTCTTCGGTCACGTCGTCATCGTCTATCCGGCGTGGCTCGGGTGGATCCTCATCGCGGTCGCAGCGTTGCTCGTGGGAGCGTCGTATCACCACACGCCGCGCGCCGCGGGCCTCGCGAGCGGCGGCCTTTACATCGTCTGTCTCCTCGCGGTGGCGGCGCTCCTGCTGTCCGGGAATGCGCTGTTCCTGGCTCCCCCCAGCCGCGAGCATTTCATCGGGCTGGTGTCCTCGGTCGAGCGCTTCGAGGTGGCGGTATGCCTCGTCGTCCTTGCCGCCATGCTGCTCGTGGCACGCTTCGTCGGCAGGCGTACCGAGCTCCCCGCGCAGGTGACGTGGCTCGGCCTCCTGTCCCTGGCGGTCGTGGTGGCCGCTGGTGCGCAGGCGGCTGCCCCCCGGGTGACGATCCTGCTGGTGTGGCCGCTCCTCCCCGCGTCTCTTGCGCTGTTCGCGTCGAAGCGCGCGCCGTGGCTCGTTCCCGTCGCAGCAGCGCTCGGCACCGGCCTCGTGCTCGACTGGGGTCACGAGTTCTACCTCGGACTGGGCCTCTTTCGCCCGAACCTGATGGCGCCCTTCGCGCTGCTGGGTAGCCTGTGCCTGTACCCGCTCGTCGCCGCGGTCGCAGCGTCGAAGCACGGTGGCAGGGTTGCGGGCGCGCTGCTTCTCGTCGGCTGCGCGGTGACGCTGTCGATTCGCTTCTCGTAGCAGCGGCCTTACGTCACGCGAGCTCGGTGCGCGCGATGACGAGCTTCTGGATCTCGCTCGTGCCCTCGTAGATACGCAGCGCACGGACCTCGCGGTAGAGGCGCTCCACCGTCGTGCCCTCGACGAGACCTGCGCCGCCCCACAGCTGCAGCGCACGATCGACCACGCGCTGCGCGGCCTCCGTGGCGAACAGCTTCGCCATCGCGGCCTTCTGCGCCACATCGCGCTTGTCACCACCGCGATCGGCCGATTCCGCCGCATCGAGACACAGGAGGCGCGCTGCTCGGACGTCGACGGCCATCTCCGCGATGGCCAGCTGCGTCGCCTGGTGCTCGGCAAGCCGCTTGCCGAACTGCACGCGCGACTTCACGCGAGACCGCGCCTCGTCGAGCGCGCGCTGCGCCATCCCCGCCGCGGCCGCGCCGACCGTGGAACGGAAGAAGTCGAGCGTCGACAGCGCGAGCGACAGGCCATCGCCTTCCTGACCGACGAGCGCGTCGTGCGGCAGCACCATCCCGCGCAGCTTCAACGTGCCGGTGGGATGATCACCGAGGAGACGCAGTGGCTCGACGTCGAGGCCCGCGCGATCGCCCTCGACCAGGAACGCCGAGATCCCCCGCTTGCGATCGTCGCTCGTCCTGGCGAAGAGCACGTACCGGTGCGCGAGCCCGGCGTTGGAGATGAACGTCTTCTCCCCGGTGAGCACCCACACGTCGTCCCGGCGCTCGGCGCGCGTCTGCATCGAGCCCACGTCGGAGCCCGCCTCGGGTTCGGTGATCGCGAACGCGCACACCAGGCTGCCATCGGCTGCGCCCGGCAGCAGCGCGCGCTTCTGCGCCTCGGTGCCGGCGAGCTGGACGGGATAGCTTCCCAGCCCCTGCATCGCGAACATCGTGTCCGCGAGCGGCGACAGCTCTCCTAAGAGAAAACGCAGCACCACGAGATCGCGCATCTCGACGGCCTCGCGCAACCCACCGTACGCGGCAGGCACGCACGCACGCAGCAACCCACGTAGCGCCAGCTGGCCGAGCACCTCGAGCGGCGCTCCGTGCAGATCGGCCCCGGAGAGCGCATCTCGGCTCTCGCTGGCGAGGGTGACGTGACGGGCTTCGAGCTGAGGCACGGTTCAGCGCTCCGCGCGATTGAAGACGGGCGTCTCCTTCTTCGAGAAGGCCTCGAAGGCGGCGCGGAAGTCGGGCGAGGCCATGCAGATCTGCTGCGCCTGGGCTTCGGCCTCGAGCGCAGCTTCGAGCGCCATGCCGGGCTCGCGGTTGAGCATCTCCTTCGTCATCCCGAGCGCGAACAGCGGGCCGGCCTGCAGCTTGCGCGCGAGCGCCTGCGCTTCCTCCAGCACGCGCTCCGGCGGGACAACACGATGAGCGAGGCCGAGGGTGTGCGCTTGCTCGGCCGTGATCGGCTCGCCGAGCATGAGGATCTCCGTGGCGCGCGACAGGCCGACCATCTGGGGCAGCAACCACGCCGCGCCCATGTCGGCGCCCGCAAGCCCGACCTTCACGAAGAGGAACGACGTCTTCGCGCGCTCCGACAGCACGCGGAAATCGCAGGCCAGCGCGATGACGGCTCCCGCGCCGGCTGCAACGCCGTTCTGTGCGCACACGACGGGCTTGCGCAGCTTGCGGATCGCGCCGATGAGCGCGCCGGTCATGCGGGTGAAGGCCATGCGCTGGACCGGCGTCATCTCGAAGAGCGGCCCGATGATCTCGTGCACGCTGCCGCCGGAGCAGAAGCCGCGACCCTCGCCGGTGATGACCACCACGTCGACACCGGGCTCGTCCTCGAGCGCGACGAAGGTGTCGCGGAGCTCGGCGTACACCTCGAACGTGAGCGCGTTGAGCACGTCGGGGCG
>JAYTLP010000242.1:0-4688 GCA_043729375.1 Myxococcales bacterium | reverse complement strand
AGCGCGGCGTAGCCGTTGGCAAGGCGATCGATCGCATGCTCGATGCGCTTCCAGAAGCCGCCGGGCTCGAGGTGCCCGAGGAAGTAGCGGCAGGCCACGGGCGTCACGCAGACGCTGACGAAGTACGAGGCGATCATGGCGACCGCCACGGTGAGCGCGAGAGGTGCAAAGAGCTTCTTCGCGAGGCCGGCGAGCAGCATGACCGGCAAGAGCACCGCCATCGTCGTGAGCGTGGACGCCAGGACCGGCAGCGCGACGGCATTGGTGCCCTGCAGCGCCGCGTCGACCACGCTCAGGCCCTTCTTCTGGTGGCGGTGGATGGACTCGAGAACCACGACCGCATCGTCGACGAGTCGGCCCATGGCCAGCGTGAGCCCGCCCAGTGTAAACGCGTTCAACGTCTGCCCCTGCGCGTACAGGATGATGAGAGTGATGGCGAAGGAGAGCGGGATCGCCACGGCCACGATCAGCGTTCCGCGAACGCTCTGCAGGAAGAGCAGGATGACGATGCTGATGAGAAACAGCGCCTGCACGATCTCCTTGCGAAGCCCGAAGTACGCGGTGCGCACGAACGTCGACTGATCGAAGATCGCCTTCACCTCCAGGCCCGATGGCAGGTCCTTGAGGTTCCTCACCGCGGCCTTGACCTGATCGACGATCTCGATGGTGTTGCCGCCGGGGACACGGAGCACGTTGAGGTAGACCGCGTCCTGTCCGTTCACCGATACCGACTGGGTTTCGGGGGCGCCGCCGTCTTCGATTCGCGCGACGTCCTTGATGCGCACGGGCCGCCCATTGCGCGTCAGAAGGACGGCATCGCCGATATCCTTCACGTGGGTCGGGACGGCGTTCGTGTAGACGTTGGCATCGAAGGTCTTTGCGATGAACTCTCCGGAGGGAAGCAGCGCGTTCGACTGTGCGATGGCCTGGGTGATCTCGGCAGAAGTGACCCGTCGTGCCGAAGCCTTCACGGGGTCGACCACGACGTTGATCTGGCGCTGCCGACCGCCGTTCAAGGAGGCCGAGGCGACGCCGGGAATGCCTTCGAGAATGGGCTCGATGCTGTTGAAGGCGTAGTCGAAGAGCTGGGGGCCCGAGAGCCCGCCGCCGGTGACCGACACTTGCACGACCGGCGCGTTCGAGGGGTCGTACTGCAGGACGAACGGGGGCAGGACACCGAGCGACTTCGGGATCGCTGCCATCGCGAAGGCGACCTGCTGCTGGACCAGCGTCTGCGCGGAGTTCAGGTCTGTGCCCCACTTCAGCCAGACGAAGATGATCGACAGTCCGTTGCGGGAGTTGCTCTCGACGTGATCGACCCCCGGCGTGGCGCTCACGTACTTCTCGAGGCGCCACGTGATCGTCTTCTCGACGTCCTTCGGACCCAGGCCGGGGGCTTGCGTGCCGACCACGAGGACCGGTGGCGTGAGCTCGGGGAAGGTGTCGATGCTCATGCGCGGGGTGACGACCATCGCGAAGACCATGACCCCGATGCAGATCATGAGCACCGCGATCGGATTCCTGAGCGACAGCGCGGTCACAGCGTCGACTCCTTCGCCGCGACGCGGTCCTTGTCATCGAGCAGTGCGCGGCCCTCCACGACCACCGCCGAGCCCGGCTGCAGCTTCGGGTCGAGGAACAGCACGCCCGATTGCTCGCCGAGCACGGGGATGGTCATGCGCTTCGCCACGTCCCCTTCGACCACGAACAGAGTCGCCTTCTCTCCACGGAGGGTGGCGGCTCGCAGTGGCACGCTCGTCGCGACCTGCGGGTCGCCGACACGGATCGTCAATCTGGCCGTGGTGCCTGCCGGCAATGCGTGATCTGCGTTGGGAACGTCGATCTCGAAGTGGATGGTGCGGGTCGAGTCGTCGGCATTGGGTGTCCGGCGACTCACGGTCGCCTGGAGCTTCGCGCCCGATGCGTCGATCTCGATTTTCACGGGCGTCCCGGGCGCGACGACCGAGAAGTCCGACTCCGGCACGTCGGCGGTGATCCGCAAGCTGGCCCGGTCGATCACCGTCACCACTGGATTGCCAGGGTGCAGATATCCGCCGGGGTCGGCAAATCGCTCCGAGACCTCCCCATCGAAGGGCGCGCGAAGGATGCAATCGTCGACTTCGAGGTTCTTGCTGACGAGCGAGGCGCGCAGGCTCTCGACCTCCGCTTTCTCGGACGCGGATCGAGCGCTCAGCTGCTCGGCCTCGTTGGCCGAGGCAAAGCCACCAGCGGTGAGCTCCTGGGTCCGCTGCGACTCGTGCTCCACTGCGGACTGGCGCTGCTCGAGGGCCACCGCACGGGCGGCGATCGCCTTCGACGCGGCCGAGGTGTTTCGACAGTCGAGTGTGGCCAGGACCTGGCCCTTCTTCACCACTGCGCCGGGGCGCACCAGGACGGTGCCGAGATAGGCCGAGACATACTGCGGTCCCACCTTCGCGGTGTTCCATGCGTTCGTGGTGCCGACATACGAGCGCACGGGGCGATAGCTCGCCGTCTCTGCCTTGACGATGGAGACGGGTTTGGGTGCCTGGCTCAGCGCGACGTGATTGGTGCGCGCCGCCGCACGGAGGTAGAGGCCGATGACGACGACGAGCAGCACCGCCACCAGACCGACGATCACCCCACGGAGCCGAGTCGCGTCGGCGCCAGGGCGCGGGAGCTCATCCTCCTCGTTCGACATTTGCGTGCCGGAAACTGGCACCGACTCGTGCGGCAATGGGTCGAAGGAGGAAGTCATGGCGTCTTTCTCGTCTGGCTCGTAACGGGGAGAGTGGACTGGCCCATCACATGTCCGAGTGCGGTGCGGGCGCGTGCCACGGTGAAGCCGCCCACCGCCAGCTCGAGCTGAGCGCGCGTGAGGATCGTCTCCGCGTCCGCAAGCTCGACCACGTTGCCGAGACCGGCCTTGAACCGAGCTTCTGCCTGGGCCTGGTTGGCGCGGGCTGCGTCCACGGATTCGCTCAGCGCAGGCAGCGCTTGCATCGCGGCCTCGAGCTCGAGACAAGCGCGCTCGGTCCCGAACCGCACCGATACGCGGGTCAGGTCCAGCTCGGCTCGTGCAGCGTCCTCCCGGGCGATCGAGGCCGAGCGCCGCGCGAGCACTGCGCCGTCGAAGACGTTCCACGAGAGCACGAGCCCCACGTGCCAGTTGGCCACGTCGGGCAGCCAGCCATCTGCATATGGTAGCGCGCCATTCGAGGGTGCAGCGCCACCCGCACGACCCGAGATTCCAGCCGAGGCAAAAAGATTGGGCAGGACGTCGTGGGTGATCGCGCGCGTCGTCGAGACCTGCGCCATCAGGCGAGCGTGCGCTGCGAGCATCGCGGGATTTCTTTGGAGCGCCACCCGCAATACCTCGTCGAACGCAGGAGCTGCGGCCTGGTCGGGAGAGATTGGCTGCGCATCGATCTCGAGCGAGTCGGAGCCCATGGCCGCAGCAAGCGCTGCGCGCGACACTTTCAGGCTCGATTGCGCACGCATGAGTCGCACCCCCAGCTGCGCCACATCGGCTTGCGCCCTAGTGAGCTCGATCGGCGCACGCAGGCCACTCCTCGTACCGGCCTGTGCATAGTCGCGATGCGTTACCGCGCGCTTGTACGCATCTTCTGTCGCACTCGTCACCGCGTTCGCAGCGAGGACACCGTGGAACGCCTCTTCCACCGCCAGCTGAACATCGAGCCTCGCTGCCTCCGCGTCCGCCTGGGTGACTGCGGTCAGCGCGTCGGCGATCGCGGCCCGTGCGGCGATTCGCCCGAAGTCGTAGACCTCCTGCGTCAGCGAGAGGCCAACCAGCGTCGAGGGCTTCGGCGACCAGCGCGCGGTCTCGTTGGTGCGTCCGGGCGTACCACCGACGCGGGGCACGTCGGCCTCGGAAACATTCAAGTACACTGCGCTCGTGTTGTTGCTCGTGGCCGCAAACAGCTGCAGCACGGCGCCGACCTGGGGTAGCCACTCGGCGCGAGGGATCCTCGCCTCCGCGTTGCGCGCTGCCAGCTCCGCAAGGGCGCTGCGAATCTGCGGTTGATGCTGGCGCGCGTAGGCGAGCGCTTCCGCAAGTGTGAAGGCCCTGACGCTGGCTCGTGTGGGCTGCTCCTCGGAGCTGGCTGCGCGCAGCCATCCCAGCCCGCAGAGGCCACCGACGAGCGAGGCCAGGACGATCTGCCAGCAGGACCGCGGCGGTCGGCGTAGTGAGAGACCCATCGTCGCGCTCCGCTATCGAGATCCGACGCTTGCCCACAGCAGGCGCTGATGCCCAGGCAACGTTGCGCCCGCGTCCGTCTCCGGTGTGATGAAGATGTCGAAATCGGCTTGAGCGTGGGGAGTGCTCGCCGTCAAGGTGAACGTGGACCCGGGCATGTCTCCCTCGGGGCGAGGATCGAGCTTCCCCAGCTTCTCGAGCGCACCGCCCGTGCGCGGTCGAAGCCACGCCACGAAGCTCGTGCTGCCTGGAGCGACCTCCTGGGGGGCTGCGAGATGGTAGACGTCGATCTGGACTCCCGCTCCTCCCGCTTTGAGCTTGCCGACGGTGACGGACCCGACCGTGTTTTTGAAGAGCGTCGGCGCGCGAGTGAGCTCCCACGAGTGGAGGCTGCAGCCGAGCAATCCCGAGAGAGCGAAGGCAATCAGGCCGCAGGCCACTGCGCGTGCCCTCGCCGAGCGTTCGCAAATTCTGTTCATGACGTCTCAGT
>JAYTLP010000241.1:0-11392 GCA_043729375.1 Myxococcales bacterium | reverse complement strand
GCCGGACCGACCGGCGGTGCGCGAGGCCTGATGCGCTTCGCCGTCCCCACGAGAGACGTCGTCGTTCGCGCCCACGCCGAGCGCTTCCTGCGCACGGAGACGCGCGTGCCCCGCGTCGACCTCGCGCTGCTCGCAGACGCGCTGCCGGAGCAACCCATGGTGTACTGGGCGCCCGGCGACGGCCCGGCGACTCTCGGGCTCGGCGCGGCGCTGCGTATCACCGGCCGCGGCGGGTCACGCTTCGCCACTCTCCGTGATGCCGCGCGCATGCTCCCCGCATGGGTCGAACTTTTCTGCGGCTTCTCGTTCTCTCCCGGCAGTGAGGGCGCCTTCGGCGACGCGCTCGCCGTTCTCCCCCGCTTCCTTCTCCGCGAGAGCGGAAACGAGACCGTGCTGACGACCGTGCTCGACCCCCAGCGAACCGATGAGGTGGCCGAGGTGCACGCCCAGCTCGCGACGCTCAGCGACGCCATGCATCGCCTCCGACCCCCACGCAAGACCACGCGCTACGCGTCCGACGGTCCCGACGAAGCCCAGCGCTTCGAGGCCCTCGTCGCGCGTGCGCGCGATGCGATCCGTGCAGGGGCGTTCGCAAAGGTGGTCGTACATCGCCAGACGCGGCTCCTTGCCAGCACCCACACGCCGGGCGAGGCGCTCGCATTTCTGCGCGAGTCGCAGCCGAACAGCACGGGGTACGCATTCCGCCTCGACGGCAGCACCTTCCTCGGAGCCACCCCGGAGCGGCTCGTCCGGCGCACCGGCGACACGCTGCGCGCCGACGTGCTGGCCGGCTCGCTCCCGCGCGACGCAGGCGAGCGAGGCCCAGCCGCCCTGCTCGAGAGCGCGAAGGACCGCGGCGAACACGAGCTCACCCGTGCGGCGATCGCCGGAGTGCTCGCGCCGCTCTGCTCTAGTTACGTCGAGGACGGCCCGCACGTTCAGACGCTGCCGCACCTGTACCACCTGCACACTGCGGTCGAGGGGCAGCTCGCACGCCCGACCCACGTGCTCGATCTCGTCGAGGCGCTGCACCCCACGCCGGCCGTCGGCGGCTCGCCGCGCAGCGAGGCGCTCGCGTTCATCGCCGAGGCCGAGCCGGAGGGGCGCGGCTGGTATGCGGCACCAGTCGGCTGGTACAGGCCGGACGGCGACGGCGACTTCTCCGTGGCGCTGCGCTGCGCGCTCGTCGAGCCCGGCGCCGTGACGCTGTACGCGGGCGCAGGAATCGTCGCGGAGTCCGAGCCTGCACGCGAGCTCGCCGAGACCGCCTCGAAGCGCCGCGCCATCGCCAATGCGCTCGGGCTGGAGTTCCTGTGATGACGCCGCTCATGGATCCGCAGACCGAGTGGGCGCGGCTCGTGATGTGCACGTTCGCCGATGCGGGCGTGCGCGAGCTCGTCCTCAGCCCGGGCTCGCGGTCCACGCCGTTCGCGCTGGCCGCGACGCTCGAGCCGCGGCTGCGCATCCACACCATCGTCGATGAGCGAGCGGCCGCGTTCTTCGCGCTCGGGCAGGCCCGCGCCGCCGGAGCGCCCTCGCTCCTGCTCTGCACGTCGGGCTCGGCACCGGCGCACTACTTGCCCGCGGTCGTCGAGGCCCGCCACGCTCGCATCCCGCTGCTCGTGCTCACCGCGGACCGGCCGCTCGAGGCGCAGCACGCCGGCGCGTACCAGACGATCGATCAGACACGCCTGTTCGGCATGCAGGCGCGCTTCTTCGAGCTCGGCGGCGTCGACCCGAGCGAGGACGCGCTGCGCGGTCTCCGTCGTGTGGTGGCGCAGGCACACGCGCTCGCCGTCGACGGTCCTGTGCATCTGAATGCACGCATTCGAAAGCCGCTCGAGCCGGTGGATGCGACCGACGGGCAGCGCGCCGAATCCACGCGCATCCGCGCTGTGGCGGCCGATCCGCTCGTACGCTTCGACACGGCGCCGCGCTGCGCAGTGCTGGTGCCCGAGGGGCTGCGAGCACGCATGGTCGAGGAGCCGGCCGGCCTCATCGTTGTCGGTCCGCTCGCTCGGCACGCTCCCTTGCTGCGGCAGGCTCTGCTCGAGCTGTCTGCTCGCTCCGGCTACCCGCTCGTCGTCGAACCCACGAGCCAGCTCGGCGCAGGTCTGTCCGGCGCGCTCTCCACTGTGTTCGCCGGCACCCGAGCGCCGCGCCCCCGTGTGCTCGTGCAGGTGGGCCCGCCTCCCGTCGCGGCCAGCTACGAGAGCCTCGTGGCCAGCGCAGCTCACCTCGAGATCTTCGCGGAGCACGACGAGGTGGACGCGGACAGCCGCGCGCGCGCCGTCCACGTCGGTGACCCGGCCACCATTCTCCTCGCGCTGGCCCGCAGCCTGCCGCCGATGCACCGCAGCACCGACCTCGGCAAGATGCACGAACGGGTGGGGCGAGCGCTTCACCTCGCGCTCGAGCCCACCGACGAGCTCGCATCCGTCGTGGCGGTCGCGCGCGTCGCTGCCGCCACGGGCGCGCAGGTCTTTGTCGGCAACAGCCTGCCTGTCCGGGAGCTCGCAGCGGCCACGGCGCTCTTGCCGGGCTGCACGCTCGCATCCCACCACCAGCGAGGCGCGAGCGGAATCGACGGGCTCTGCGCGGGCGCGGCCGGGCTCGCGTCCTCGGGCGCACCGACGATGCTCCTGCTCGGCGACGTGAGCTTGCTCCACGACCTCCACGGCGCCTGGCTCGCGGGAAAGACCACCACGCCGCTCGTCCTCGTGGTTGTGTGCAACGGCGGCGGCCGCATCTTCGAGACGCTGCCCATCGGCCGCCGCGAGGACCTGGCGGCCGCGATGCCCCTCTTCACCACGCCGGTCGCGCCCGACCTCGCCACGCTGGCCCGCTTCTGCGGGATGGCGCACGTGCGCACCGAGTCCGCGTCGCAGGTGGAGGCCACCGTCAAAACCGCGCTCGAGCGCGGCGGCGCAACCTTGCTCGAGCTCGTCGTCGATCCCACGAGCGCGGCGCGCTGGGCGGCAAAGCTCGCCGGCCGGGTCGATGCTGCCCTCCCCGTGGCTGCAGGGGCCGCCCCATGAAGCGCACCCTCGTCGCGCTGCACGGCCTGCTGGGCACGCCCGCACTGTTCGACGTGCTGGGAGCGAAGCTGCGCGGCCACCGCCTGCTCGCGCTCACGCTGCCGGGTCACGGTAGTCCCGCCTCGCCGGTCCCCGCCACCTTCGAGGCCGCCGCGGACGCGATCGCCGCGCAGCTCCGCACGCTCGGACCGGTGGACCTCGTCGGCTACTCGCTCGGCGGTCGCCTCGCGCTGGCATTGCTCGCCCATCATCCGGGGGTCGTCCGTCGCGCGGTCATCCTCTCGGCGCATCCCGGCTTCGCGACGGAGGCCGAACGTGTCGCCCGCGCGGTCGACGACGAGGCCAATGCGGCGCTCGTCGAGCAGCATGGGCTCGAGGCGTTCGTCGACGCTTGGGAGCAGCAGCCCCTGTTCACGAGCCAGCACCGCCTCGCACCGCACCTTCTCGCGCAGCAGCGGCAGGCACGGCTCTCGCACGAGCCGGGTGGCATCGCGGCGTCGCTGCGGGCGCACGGCCTCGGACGGATGCCGAGCTACGCCGCAGTGGTCGCAGCGCACGCCGATCGCATCGCCTGGATCACCGGTGCACTCGACGAGAAGTTCGGCGGCGTGGCGCGCGCCCTGCGCAGCGCGTCCCCCGCCCTCGCCGTGGAGGTCATCCCGGCTGCGGGCCACAACCCGCTCCTCGAGGAGCCTCTCGTCACGGCAGCGCGCGTCGAGTCGCTGCTCGGCGAGGATACCCCGAGCATCCCGCGGCCCGTCGTCGGAGACAGTCCCGCAGAAAGATGGCAGGCCGCGCGCCCGCCGAAGGAGAGCACATGAGCAAGAAGGTCGAGCTGCCGAAGTGGGTCGCCACGAGCGGCTACGAGGACATCCGCTACGAAAAGGCGGAGAGCATCGCGAAGATCACGATCTGCCGTCCCGAGGTCCGCAACGCCTTCCGGCCCCAGACCATCAAGGAGATGCAGCGCGCCTTCGACGACGCGCGCGACGACTCCGACATCGGCGTCATCATCCTCACGGGGGAAGGCCCCGACGCGTTCTGCTCCGGTGGCGACCAGCGCGTCCGCGGCGAAGGCGGTTACGTCGGCAAGGACGGCATCCCGCGCCTCAACGTCCTCGATCTGCAGCGCCAGATCCGCTCGCTGCCGAAGCCAATCATCGCCATGGTCGCGGGCTACGCGATCGGCGGTGGTCACATCCTGCACATGGTGTGTGACCTCACGATCGCCGCCGACAACGCGCGCTTCGGTCAGACGGGCCCGAGGGTCGGCAGCTTCGACGGCGGCTACGGATCGAGCTACATGGCGCGCATCGTCGGTCAAAAGAAGGCACGCGAGATCTGGTTCCTCTGCCGCCAGTACGATGCCAAGCAGGCGCTCGACATGGGCCTCGTGAACACGGTCGTCCCGCTCGCCGACCTCGAGGCCGAGACGGTCACGTGGTGCCGCGAGATCCTGCAGAACTCGCCGCTCGCGCTGCGCTTCCTCAAGGCCGCGCTCAACGCGGATTGCGACGGGCAGGCCGGCCTCGTCGACCTCGCAGGTTCGGCGACGCTGCTCTACTACCAGTCCGACGAGGGCAAGGAAGGTCGCAATGCCTACCTCGAGAAGCGAAAGCCGAACTTCAAGCAGTTCAAGCGCCTTCCGTAGCGATTCATGAAGCGCTGGATCATGGCCATGCGACTTCGCACGCTGCCGGCGGCGGCAGCGCCGGTAGTCGTCGGCAGCGCGCTCGCATACTCGCGCAACGCGTTCCGGATCGAGCCCGCGACGGCAGCCCTCGCCGGTGCGCTGCTGCTGCAGATCGGCGCCAACTTCGCGAACGACCTGTTCGACTTCCACAAGGGTGCCGACGGGCCGGATCGCCTCGGCCCCACGCGCGCGGTTGCCGCAGGGCTCGTCACACCCGGCGAGATGAAGGCCGCCACCGCGCTCGTGTTCGCGCTCGCTACCCTCGTCGGCGTGTACCTCGTGGCCATCGCGGGCTGGCCGATCGTCGCCATCGGAGTGGCTTCGGTCTTTGCCGCGCTCGCGTACACCGGCGGACCTTACCCGCTCGGCTACCACGGGCTCGGCGAGGTCTTCGTCTTCCTCTTCTTCGGGCTCGTGGCCATCGGCGGCACGTACTTCGTGGAGGCGGGCCACTTCGAGCCGGGCGTCCTGGTCGACGCCATCCCGATAGGTCTGCTCTCGAGCGCGATCATCGTGGTCAACAACCTGCGCGATCGCGTACAGGACGAGCGCGTCGGCAAGCGTACGCTCGCGGTGCGGCTCGGTCGCGCCGGCACGCTCGTCGAGTATCGGCTGCTCGTCTACGGCGCCTACGCCTGCACCATGGTCCTCGCGCTGCTCGTGCACCGGCCACTGCTCGCGCTGCCCTTCCTCTCGTTTCCGCTCGCGCTCCGAACGGTGAGGCAGGTCAGCGTCACCGAGGGCGCGGGCCTCAACGCGCTGCTCGGGACCACCGCTCGTTTGCTGCTGCTCTTCGGCGTGCTGCAAGCTGCCGGCATCCTCCTCGACGCGGCCTACGGTGCGCGTATCGCATGATCAGCGTCACGGCCTGCCAGCTCCGGCGCGTGGTCCTCAAGCTCCCTGTCTCCGTCGGTGGCAGCGCCCATCGGACCTCCACGCGAGAGGTCCTCGAGGTCGAACTGCGCGACGAGGCGGGCAGGTTCGGCCGGGGAGAAGCCGCGCCGCTTCCGAGCTACTCGCTCGACCACATCGAGGGGGCCCGGCGCGCGATAGAGCTTCTCACGCTCGCGCTGCCTCGGCGCTTCGCCGACCTGAGCGAGGTCGAGACATATCTCGCCGACGCGACACCCTCGGCGCGAGCGGCGCTCGAGTGCGCGCTCGCGGACCTCCTGGCGCGGCAGCGTGGCCTGCCGCTGTGGGCGCTGCTGCGTGGCGACGCGGATGCACCGTCGCTCCCGCTGTCGGCCGTGCTGCTCGGTGCGGACGACACGCTCACTGCTGAGTCGGCCAGGCTTCACGACGATGGCTACTCGACCCTCAAGCGCAAGATCGACGCGCGCACGAACCTCGAAGCGCTCGCTGGCCTCGGCACGCTGCGTCTCGACGCGAACCGGTCCCTCCCGCCCGCGACCTTTCTCGAGCTCACACCCGCGCTGCTGAAGCTCGGGCCCGAGCTCGTGGAGGAGCCGATCGACGGAGATCTCCACGAGGCTTTTGGCTCGAGGTTGCCGCTCGGCGCCGACGAGTCGCTCGCTGCGCGCACGAACTCCGAAGCGCTCGTCGCGCTCGAGCGGCTCGCGCCATCGCTACGCGCAGTGATCCTCAAGCCTGCACGCGACGGCCTGCTCGGGGCGCTGCGGCTCGGACGGCGAGCGCGGGCGCTCGGCCTCCAGCCGATCGTCACGCATATGTGGGACGCGCCGACGGGTCACCTCGCCGCGCTGCACCTTGCGCTCGCGCTCGGCGATTCGACGTCGCTTGCGCAGGGCCTCGCGCCGCAGCCGGCCCTCGCAGACGAACGGTACCCGGCACTGATGAAACGAGGCTGCCTCTTTCCTGCACAGCAACCCGGCCTCTCCGATGCCTGAGCCCGTCGTGCTGCGCGCAGTACACGCGCTTGCGACGCTGGCCGCCGTCGAGATTGCGTACGAGGGCTCGACGCAGCTCGCGCTTTTGCATCCCGATGCGAGCGCCGAGGACGAGCGGCATCTCCGCGATGCGCTGCGTACGTTCGAGCTCGATGCCGGGACGATGACGCTCCTGTCGACGTCAGGCTCGACGGGGGTCCCGAAACGGGTCGAGCTCTCGCGCGCGGCCTGGCGCGCACACGCGGAGGCCTCCATCGCGCACCTCGGGCTGCGCTCCGACGACCGCTGGCTCGTGACGCTGCCACTCGCGCACACGGGCGGCCTCTCCATCGTCGTCCGCTGTCGGGTGGCGGGGGCGACCGTGGTTCTCGACAAGCCGCGCAAGCTCGGCCCCGCCTTCGCGCAGCAGCTCGCGTCGCACGCGCAGGTCACCCGCCTCTCGCTCGTCCCGGCTCAGCTCGCGTGCCTGCTCGACGAGAAAGTTCTGCCATGGCGCGCGCTCCGGAGCGTCCTCGTCGGTGGCCAGGCCGCGCCGCCCGCGCTCGTCGCGCGCGCGCTCGACGCCGGCTGGCCACTGGTCACCTCGTACGGCATGACGGAGACCTGCGGCATGTGCGTCGCGTCCGCGATCGGAGCGCGCACGCAGGCCGTGGGACAGCCACTCCTCGACGTGACCCTGCGGCTCGTCGAGGAGCGGCTCGAGCTCTCCACCCCCGCCCGGGCGACGCGGGTGCATGGCGCTGCCCCCTTCACCACTGACGGCTGGCTACGCACCGAGGATCGCGCGTGCCTCACCGCGGACGGCCTCGTGCTCCTCGGCAGGGCCGACGATGTCATCGTCTCGAGCGGTCACAAGGTCGATCCTCTCGAGGTGGAAGCGCAGCTCGCGACGCTCCCGGGTGTCGCCGCGTGCGCGGTGTTCGGCGCGCCACACGCGGTGCACGGCTCGACGGTGACCGCGGTGATAGTGCCTCGACCGGGCGCGGACCTCGTAGCATTGCGGACGCCTGCACCGACCGGCCTCGCGGCTCACAAGCGCCCGCGCCGTGTCGTGTTCGTCGACGCCTTGCCGCTCTTGCCGAGCGGCAAGGTCGACCGCCGCGCCGTGCGCAAGCTAGCCGAGTAGGCCCGCGATAACCTGCACCGCGATCGGGTGGTAGCGGTCACGGTGCTTCGCGAACACCGTGCGCGCCCGGTCGGCATCGCGCTGCTTGAGCGCCTTGTACACCGGCTTCAGGTACTTCATGCGGCCGACCTCACCGAGGAGGAGATCGGCCTCGTGGAGCGCGTCGGGCAGGCCCGCAGCGAGCGCCACCTCGACGAAGCTTGCGCGGATCTCGAAGTTGCCGCTGCGGTAAAGGCCATAGCGTGCATCGAGCTCGGCTGCCTGTGGATACGGCACAGGGAGAGCGTCGAGCCAGAGCTGCCACTCGGTCGCGGACAGCTGCGCGGCCATCGGCGTGTCCGGGACCTCGCTGCCGAGCTTCGCGAGCTCGTCGAGTCTCGTCGAGGTCGCCATCGGGGTCACGGGAGGCATCCCTGGGGCCTCGAGGTACAGGCTCGCCTGCACCCGCTCGAGCGCGCCGGGCAGCTCCGCGCGCACGAGCGCCACGTAGTCGTCCGTGGTGATCGAGCGGAAGCGAAACGTGAGCACGTACGAGGCCACGTAGGCGTCGAAGCGCTCGCGACCGACGGCCTCTTCCAGCGCGCGGGCCAGGAGGTAACCCTTCTCGTACGGAACCACGGAGAACACCTCGTCGGGATCGATGCCATCCAGCGACGTGCGCAGCGACGTGAGCTGTGGCCTCGACGCGAATGACTCGAGCGTGCGCTCGAGCTCGCGACGACCGAGCGCTGCATCGAGCTCCGCACGCTCGCGGCCCCAGAGCGCCTCGACGATGCGACGCTCTGCCCACACCGTCATGCCCTCGTTGATCCAGAAATGCTCCGCTGATGCGCCCGACACGAGATTGCCGGTCCACGAGTGTGCGAGCTCGTGCGCGACGACGGACGTGAGCGATCGGTCGCCCGCGATGAGCGTGGGCGTCACGAAAGTGAGCCGCGGGTTCTCCATGCCGCCGTACGGGAACGACGGCGGCATCACGAGCAGGTCGAAGCGCTCCCAGTCGTAGGGGCCGAAGAGCTTCTCCGCGGCCACGAGCATGGGGTCCACCTCTGCGAACTCGTAGGTCGCCTTCGGTAGCACGCTCGGCTCGGCCCACACGCGCGAGCGCGGCCCGAGCTCGGCAGACGCCAGATCACCGACTGCGAACGCAAACAGATACGGCGGGATCGGCTCGGGCATCTCCCACGCCTCGAGGGCCCTGTCGCCTCGGACGGTGCGCGAGACCGCGCGTGCCGCCATGAGCCCTCGCAGCGCCGCGGGCACCTCGAGCTCGGCGCGGTAGCGGATGCGCACGCGCGGCGTGTCCTGTAGCGGCACGATCGACCGCGCGTGGACGGCCTGACACTGTGTGAACAGGAACGGGTACACGCCGCCTGCCGTCTGCTCCGGGGTGAGCCACTGCAGCGCGGAGGCATCGATGCCCGTGCGATATGTGACAACCATCTGCCCCGCGCGCGAGGGCTGCTTCAGCACGACGCGCAGCCTCTTCCCGAGGATGGCGTCGTCGTCGCCGAGGGTCCAGCCAGCGACGTCGCCGTCGACGTCGACGATCTCGAGCCCCCGCGTGTCGAGGTCGACGTGCGCGAGCGCGTCTGCCTTTGCGTCCCAGCGCAGCGTGGCCGTGGCATCAATGCGGCGCGCGGCGAAGTCGACGCGCGCCGACCAGGTCAGGTCGGCGAGCTCGACGTGACGCGAGTCGGCGTAGGAATGCGGATCTGGGCGGCCCATGGGCGCACAGTAGCGCTACTTCTTGCCGACGAGAAAGTCGTGCACCTGGTCGGCTGCAGTGCTGGTGCCACTGTTCGCGAGGTACCAGCCGATCGAGCCACCGAGGACCGCGATGACCACGAGAGGCCAGAACAGGCTGCGCTTCTGTGCCTTGCCGAAGTCCACGACCGCTTGCGCTGCGGCCCGCCGCGCCTCGATCTCCGCGTGCGTCCTCTCGGGCAGCACACGCTCGACCGGCAGCGGTGCCGGCGGCGCGATCGGGCCCACGTCGTCGATGGTGTCGACGTTCAGCAGCCGCAGCATGATCGAGTGCGTGTTGTGAGACGCGAGCGGGCTCGTGTCGTCGGGTCGCGGATCGAGCACGTACGACGACGACACCACCGCGGGTGCGCCGCTGACACCGAACAGCGCGCGCTCGAGCTCGTCCACCAGCGCCCGCGCGTCGGGCGGGCGGTTCTCTCGCTGCTTGTCGAACGCGCGCAGGAAGAACGCGTTGAGGTCGGCGAGGACACGCGGATCCCCGTCACCGATCACGCCACGGAGCCGCTCGATCGGTGGCGCGGGCGTGCGCAGGACCGCGCGCATGACCTCATAGGGGTCATCGCCGTCCCAGGGGCGCACGCCGGCGAGCAGCTCGTAGGTGATGGTCGTGAGAGCGAACAGGTCGATGGACGGGTCGTCGAGCTTGCCGCGGATCTGTTCGGGCGACATGTAGTGCGGCGTGCCGAAGCAGATGCCGGCTCGAGTGATGGGCTCGAGTTCGAGGCTCGACTCGAGCTCCGAGATCTTGGCCATGCCGAAGTCCAGCACCTTCACCACGATGGAGCCGTTGGCACCGTCGACGACCTTGATGTTCTCGGGCTTGAGGTCACGGTGAAGAATGTTGCTTGCGTGCGCCGATGCGATCGCGTCGGCGACCTGCGACACGATCGCGAAGCGCTCGGCCAGCGCGAGCGGAGAGCGCATGCGCTCTCGCAACGTGGCACCCGCGACGTACTCCATCGCGATGTACACGTCGGACTCGTTGAGGCCGAAGTCATACAGCCCGACGATATGCCGGTTCGACAGGGACGCGACGGCGAACACCTCGCGCCGGAATCGCTCGCGCACCTCCGCGTTGTCGTGGAATGCGGTCTTGAGCACCTTCAGCGCCACCGGGCGGCCCGTCCCGCGCTCGTGGCCGCGGAAGACGTGGGCGAAGCCGCCTTCTCCCATCGGGCCTTCGACGTCGTACCGATCTGAGATGGCCATGCGCGCTCACCTCACGCCGAGCAGCTCCACTTCGAACAGCAGCGTCGCGTTCGGCGGGATCACGCCACCTGCGCCGTTGCGGCCATAGCCGAGATCCGCCGGGATGATGAGCGTGCGCTTGCCGCCGAGCTGCATCGACGCGACGCCCTCGTCCCAGCCCTTGATGACCATGCCGCGGCCGATCTGGAACTCGAACGGCGAGCCGCGATCGACGGAGCTATCGAACTTTGCGCCCTTCGCTCCGTCCTTCCACAGCCACCCGGTGTAGTGCATGACGCAGGTCTGACCGGTCGTCGGCGCGGTGCCTTGGCCGGGCTTGGTGTCTTCGTACTGGAGGCCGCTCGGGGTGGTTTGCATGGTTGGCTCCTCTCGCTACGCGAGTCTGTCGGGTCGACGGAGCGTATCACGGCCCCTATGCTTTCATCCCGATGCCGGAGCTCCCAGATCTGCTCTACATCAAGGGCGAGCTCGAGCGCGAACTCGTGGGCCGGCGTGTCACCTCGGCACGCCTCGTGAGCCCGGTGCTGCTCCGCGCGCTCGTCGAGGGTGGGCTCGGCCTGCTCGTCGGCGCCCGGCTCGAGCGCATCGAGCGCGTCGCGCACTTCCTGCTGTTTTCCCTCTCGGGCCAGCGCCCCATGGAGCTCGCGGTGAACCCGATGCTCGCAGGCCGCTTCCGGGTCGCCACCGT
>JAYTLP010000240.1:0-3719 GCA_043729375.1 Myxococcales bacterium | reverse complement strand
GGCAACGATGCTGGCAAGCTCGGCCGCGGCGCCGACCGGATCGCCGGCGCGACGCAGCAGTGCGACGCGCGTGTGACGGAGGCGCTGGTCGCCGGGCTCGAGCTCGAGCAGCTCGAACAGCGCTGCCGCCGCGCCCGCCGCATCGTCGAGTCGGTCCGCGAGGATGCCCGCCTTCCGGCGCAGCAGGTGGGCGCGCCTGGGCCCGGAAGGCTCGGCCACGAGCCGCCGCTCGAGGAGCGCCGAGACTGCCTCCATCGAACCCGAGCGAAGCAGGCGCCACTCGAGGGCGTCGGCCTGCTCGTCCCACTGCGCGCCGGCGGGCAGGACGGAGAGCGCGCGCTCGTGCAGCGCGACGGCCTCGTCGGCCAGGCCGAGCCGCTCGCTGGTCAGCGTGGCCGCTCGCGCGAGAAAGCCGGCGCCTGCGACCGCGTCACCGGCCAAGAGCGCGCGCTCCGCTTCGGCCCGTGCCGCGGCCACGAGCGCCTCGTCGTCCCGTGCGAGCTCGGCGTCGCGACGCACCCGCACGCCGAGGACCGAAGCGAGCCCGTCGGCTTCGAGCTCTCGTCTCGCGCTCTGCTCCGCCTCGGCGGCAACGGTGTCGCCGCCGCGCGCGGCCGTGCCGAGCAACGCGACGGCCTCGAGGAGGATCGCACCCCTCAGCGGCGGCGGAGTTTGACGCCCGAAGGCGAGCATCAGCGTCCCCGCGCGACCGGCGTCCCCGCGCTGCCGGAGCGCGTCTGCGAGCTCGAGGTCCACGAGCGGCTGCGCGGCAGGATCGTGGACTGCGAGCTCGCTTGCCGCCTCGAGCGCCGCGACGCGCGCGGCGGCATCGTTGCCGTCCTCGGCGAGCGTGGCGAGGCGCAGGTACAGGAGCACTCCGCGGCCGATGCGCGCCGCGTCCTGCTCGCTCGCCGGAGGACGCGCGACCTCGTCGAGGCGCAGCAGCGCAATCCGTAGCGCGAGGGCCTCCGCACGCCACGCCGGACGCGAGAGACGCAACGCCAGCCGCTCGAGCTCGTCGATGGCCGCGGGCGATGCGTTGCCCGCGTACGCCCGCGGCTGGTCGTCGGATCCCAGCTCGATGGCGAGTGCCTCGGTCAGCGCCGCTCGGGCCGCGTCCGCCCCCTCGTCGCCCGCGTCGGCCTCGAGCCGCGCGAGGTCGATGAGCAGCGCCGCACGACGCGCCGGGTCCTGGGTGGCGCTCGCCATGCCCGCGAGGACGCGTCGATGGTGCGGGAGATCCGCCTGCGTCTCGAGCAGGCGCCGCTCGAGCGCCATGTACGCGCGCAGGCACGACGGGTCGGCCTCGATGGCCTGCTCGAACGCGACCTGCGCGCCTGGCGCGTCGTCGAGGCGGTCTTCGAGGACCGTGCCGCGGTCTACCAGCAGCTCGGCGCGCTCGGCACCCTTCGAGATGCGCAGCTCTGCGTCGATCAGCCGGAGCACGTTCGGCCACATGCCGCGTCGCTCGAAGACGCGCCGAACGGCCCACAGATTCGGGCGCAGGGTGGGGTCGGCCTGCAGCGCCCGCACCCACGCCTTGATCGCTGCGGCCTCGTCTCCACGATCCGCCGCGAGCTGTCCTATCTCGTGTGCGTACAGCCCCTGGCGCTTGCGGCTCTGGGGACCGAGCGTGGCGATCTCCGCCTCGAACAGCTCCGTGCGCGCCTGCGACGTCATGGACGTGGCGCGCGCCTTCGCTGCCGCGATCGTCTCCTCGATCGTCTGCACGTGCGCGATGGAGGGCGGGGGGGCGGGCCGGGAGGGCGGCGGCGGAGCGGGCGGCCGCGGGAGCCCCGGGAGGCGTGGCGGCGCGGGCGCCTCCACGACCTCCGGCTCGACATCCATTTCCTCGACGACCTCGAACGCCTCCGCCGACGGTGGGATCATCCCGGCGGGCGCCTCGCCAGCGCCGTCCACGAGCACGGTCTTCAGCTCATCGGTATCGATGGCCTCGAAGCTCGGCTCGCCTTCCGTGGGCTCGTCGTTGGGCTCGTTCACGGACATGGCAGAAGGGCGCGAATCTGGTCGGCGAGTGTAGCCCCGGAGGCCCTCCGGTCAACCAAATTATCGAGCGCTTGACGGGAGTTAGGCGCCACGGTAACTGCCGTCGCCCCATGACGCAGAGCATCGAGACCCACCGGATCGGGCTTGCGCCCGCCACCCTCGAGACGATCGGCCGGGTGGCGCGCGAGCATGCCCCCGTCGTGCTGTCCGTCGAGGCGCGCGCGCGCATCGACCTGGCGCGCGCGGTTGTCGACGCGATCCAAAGAGGGGGCGACGCCGCCCCGGCGGTGTACGGCGTGAACACCGGCTTCGGGTTCCTGGCCGACGTGCGCATCTCGGCTGCGCAGGTGCGCGAGCTCCAGCGAAACCTCATCCGCAGCCACGCGGCGGGCGTGGGCGCTCCCCTGTCGGACGAGGTCGTGCGTGGGATGCTGCTGCTCCGCGCCGAGGTCCTGGCCTGCGGTCACTCGGGCGTGCGCGCCGACGTGGCGCAGCTCCTCGTCGACATGCTCAACAAGAACGTGCACCCGATCATCCCGGCGAAGGGCTCCGTCGGCGCGTCGGGGGATCTCGCGCCGCTCGCGCACCTCGCGCTCGTCGTGATGGGCGAAGGAGAGGCGCGCGTGGGTCGTGGCTCCGACGCGAGGACGATGCCGGGCGGCGAGGCGCTGCGCAGCGTGGGCCTCTCGCCCATCGTGTTCGAGGCGAAGGAAGGCATCTCCCTCGTGAACGGCACGCAGTGCATGACGTCGATCGGCGCCCTCGCGCTTCTCGACGCGGAGTCGTCTTGCCGGCTCGCCGACATCATCGGCGCCATCTCGCTCGAGGCGCTGCAGGGCACCCCGCGCGCTTTCGACCCACGCATCCACGCCGCACGTCCCCACGTCGGGCAGCGCACCTCCGCGCAGAACCTCGCGCGCCTGCTCGAGGGCTCGAGCATCGTCGCGTCGCACGCCGGCTGCGGCAAGGTGCAGGACCCGTACTCGCTGCGCTGCATGCCGCAGGTCCACGGCGCGAGTCGCGACGCGCTCCGCTACGCGCGCGACGTGCTCGAGATCGAGGCGCGCTCCGCCACCGACAACCCGCTCGTCTTCGCCGACGACGGCACCGACGACCTGCTGTCGGGCGGCAACTTCCACGGTCAGCCCGTGGCCCTCGCGCTCGACTTTGCTGCAATCGCCACCGCCGAGCTGGCCAACATCGCCGAGCGTCGCATCGAGCAGCTCGTGAATCCGCATCTCTCGTCGGGGCTCCCCGCGTTCCTCGCACCCGATTCGGGACTGCACTCCGGCTTCATGATCGCGCAGGTGACGGCGGCCGCGCTCGTGTCCGAGAACAAGATCCTCGCGCACCCGGCGAGCGTCGACTCGATCCCGTCTTCGGCCAGCCGCGAGGACCATGTCTCGATGGGCGTGCACGCGGCAGACAAGTTCGCTCGCATCGTCGACAACGTCCGCAATGTGCAGGCGATCGAGCTGCTGTGTGCAGCGCAGGGCGTCGAGCTGCGCGGTGCCACGAAGCCGAGCCGCGCGCTCCAGGCCGTGATCGAGACGGTCCGCGCGCAGGTCACGCTCATGAAGGAGGACCGCCCGCTCTACATCGACATCGCCAAGGTCCGGGCGCTCATCGACGCCGGTGCGATCGAGGCGGCGGCGATGCGCGAGGTCGTCGTGGCCTGAGCGCTACTTTTTACCGCCCTGACCGGCGAGCTG
>JAYTLP010000239.1:0-4219 GCA_043729375.1 Myxococcales bacterium | reverse complement strand
GGTGCTGTTCGTCTCGGGCTACCTCGAGACGACCGAGGCGGAGGAGCTCACGGCGCTCGACGCGGGCTTCCTCGCGAAGCCGTTCACCCAGCGCGACCTCGTGCAGAAGCTCCGCGCCACCGTGCGGTCGGTGAGCGGGAGCTCGGAGCTGCGGCGGCTCGAGCTGACCGCGCGGTTCGCGACGGGCGCGGCCTTCCTCGCGGCATACGATCACCGAACGCAATGCGTCCAGGTCGAGACCACGCTCACCGGCGAGGCGCGCGATCGCGGCGTCTCGCTGACGGTCAGGCTCGATGATCTGAAGCGTGAGTTCCGCGTGCACGGCCGCATCGGCGAGGTCACGCGCACGGGCGCGAGGATCATCCTCGATCGCGAGCTCGAGGCGCGCGAGCGGCTGCTGGTCGCCGCCGCGCAGGGCAAGGCGGTCCCGTACGCCGAGCGCGCCGAGGCGCGGTACCCAGCTCGCCTTCCGGTCACCCTGCGAACCGAGGCCGGGCTCTCGATCTCGAGTCATACCCAGGACGTCAGCGTGCACGGCCTGATGATCTCGAGCGATCACCACATCGAGGCCGGCACGGCGTGTGACGTGCAGCTCCGGTTTCCGGGTCGCCCAGCCGCGCTCGCACTCCGTGGCCGCGTGAACGCGAGCTCGCCCACGGGCGCTCGTCGCGGCGTCAGCGTGCAGCTCGTGTTCGCGTCCCCCGCGCAGGTGCAGGAGATGGCCGCGGCCGTCGCGACACTCGCGTCCGCTAAGTGAGCTGGCCCCCCGCTTGGGCCTCGGAGGGTGCCATCCCCCGTGTTACAGGTATGCGGTGAATCGAAGCTGGATCGCAGTGCCGATCGTCGTGCTGCTGGTCGGCGTCCCGGCGTACCTCGTGGCCAAGAAGCACCATGCTCGGTCGTCGCTGGATTCGCTGCTCGCGGAACGGTTCACGCCGCGGCCGTGCATGGTGGCATCGCTCCCGGTGTCGTCGGGTGGACACTTCGAATGCGCCGAGGCCTACGATGACAAGTCGGGGTCGGGGCTGGTGCTCGTCGTCGGCTCCTGGGAGCGCGGCACCGTGAAGGTGCGCGGCGGCGTGACGACCGCGAACAAGCTCGCGAGTGGCGTCTTCAAGCCCGGCGCGGACGCCGCGTGGATGGCACGCGTGCACCCTCTCCCCGACGTGATCATCACGGCTCCGGTCGATGGGGGCGCCGTCGCGGTGTGGGACGAGCTGCCGGATCGAGACTCCGTACTCGCGCACTTCGCGGCCGCGAGATGACCCCGGAGGACGCGCGGGTCGAAGCGCAGTACCCGGCGGCGCGCACGTTTCTCGAGACCTATCTGGCCGCCTCGCCCGCCGAGCGCCGAGCGATCTTCGCCGCGCTCCGGCCGACCGCGGATGACTACCGGGCCGTGTTCGTCCCCGCTGTCGCCTTGCGCGCCGCCCGCGGATATCAAATGTTGTGGGGTAACACCGCGGCGTGGCCCATTCCTCCACTCCCCGTGTTCGAAGTCGCGTGCGCGAGCGTGGGCATGCTGGCCGCCGGTGCGACCGGATTCCCCGGCGGCTACGAAGCGATCACGGCGTGGTTGCAGCCCGAGCCGATCTGGATCGCGTGGTCGGTCTCGACGCGAGGTCGTACGAACGCGACGCAGCTCGACGGGCTCGTCCAGCGCGCACCGGATCGCTGGGCATGGTTCCCTCGCCCATGGAAAGTACTGCCGCCGCCGCCACTCCCCAGCATCTACGAGGTGGACTGACATGACTCGAGACGAAGCGATCGCAGAGGTCGTCGTGCGCGCGACGGTTCATCTTCACGCGCTGCTCGCGACCGGTCCGCTCACGCGGCTCGCCGCCCTCCAGCCCCGCGACACCGACTACGAGCGGCTGTTCGTGCCGGCGGCGGCGGCCGGCGCACGAGCGGGATATGCGGGGCTGTGGGGCGCTCCCCCACCTTGGCCGGCTGGTCCCGACCAGACGGTGATCCACGTCGCGGGAGCGTGGTCCGACGCGCTCGGCGTGGCCTCGGCCGTGACCCGCGCATTTCCGGGGGGGTACGCGACCATCGCGACCGCGCTGCAGCCCGGCGTGGTGTGGATGGTCTGGGAGGTCGTCGCGCCCGGCCAGCGGGATGGGATCTCGTTCGACGGGCTCACCGCGATCGACGATCGTTTCGTCTGGTGCCCCAAACCGTGGCGGGTAGTTCCGACGACCGACTGACGTACAATCTGGCACAGATGTTTGAATGGATGCTCGGCAACTCGCAGAACGAAGCCGCACAGCGAGCCGAGGCGCAGCGGAAGGAGCAGGAGCGCCAGGCACAGGAGCGCGCCGCCCACGAGCAAGCCGAGCACGAACGTCTCGAACACCAGCGCCAGCAGCAGGCCGCGCTCGCGCTCCAGCAACAGCATGCAGCGCCGCCCGCCGAGCAAGCCGGTCCCCCGGCGCCACATCAGCAGCCCGGTCCGCAGCAGCCCGGTCCGCAGCAGCCCGGTCCGCAGCAGCCCGGTCCGCAGCAGCCCGGTCCGCAGCAGCCCGGTCCGCAGCAGCACGGCCCGCAGCAGCAGCCCGGTACGACGACCGCAGGACCTCCGGGGACGGCACCGCAGGTCGATCCAAATGCTCCGAAGGCGAAGCCGGTCGACCGAGCCGCGATGGACGCGGCCGCCAACACCATCTTCACGAAGATGGGCGGCTGGTGGGTCTCCGGCGGTGACAAGAAAGCCATCCTCGACACGCTGCGCGGCAAGTCCCCCGAGGAGACCGCTGCCATCAAGGCGTCGTACGCGGAGCACTTCAAGGGTCACGACATGGACTCGGACCTGAAGAAGAACCTCGATGGCAAGGACCTCGATGAGGCGAAGGCATCGACGAGCGGCGACCAGGTCGGCGCGAACGTCGCCGCCATCCGGGCCGCGGAGTCCGGTTCGCTGTTGGGCAACGTCGACAACGACCGCGTGAAGGAGCTGCTTCAGGGCATCACCGATCCCAAGGTTCGGGAGCAGGTCGCCAAACAGGTTGGCGCGGAGCTCGCGGGCAAGCAGGACGGCAAGGACAAGGAGCTCGCGCAAGCGCTCCTGAGCGGCGACAAGACGAAGGCCGGCGCGATCCAGATCGATCAGTCGATGCACGGCGGTCTCTTCGGCGGCGGAGGCTTCCTCGGCACCGGCATCGCCCAGGACAAGGAGACGATGTACAAGGCCCTCGAGGCCTGCAACACGAAAGAGGAGCGCGAGAAGCTCGCCACCGCGTACGCGACCAGCGCACACAGCCCCCTGGCCATAGACCTCAAGGCGAACCTCAGCGGTGCCGATGGTCAGGTCGCCGAGCAGCTGCTCGAAGGCGACAAGGTGGCCGCGAGCGCGGCACGGATCAAGGCATCGACGGAGGGTTGGTTCACGGACAAGGGCGGCATCTACAAGGCCATGGAGGGCAAACCCCAGGCCGAGCGCGACCAGATCATGGCCGACTTCAACAAGCTGTACGGCAAGGACGGCCGGTACGCGCAGGGAGCTGGCACGAACCTAGAGGCCACGCTGAACGCGAACCTCTCCGGGCTCGACCTCGAGAAGATGCATCAGATCGAGGACAACGCGTCCGGCAAGATGTCCGACGCGTTCGCGATGAAGTAC
Organism: Myxococcales bacterium; assembly: GCA_043729375.1. Taxonomy (GTDB): domain Bacteria; phylum Myxococcota_A; class Polyangia; order Palsa-1104; family Palsa-1104; genus JBDTCO01. The sequence goes on along the minus strand of JAYTLP010000239.1, from coordinate 600 downwards.
GCCCTCGAGGGCAGCATCTGGTCGACCGACAAGGGCCTGATGAAGCAGACCCTCGAAGGGAAGACGAAGGAGCAGATCGCCGAGCTCGAGAAGAGCGCCCTCACGATGGGCGTCGACATGAAGAAGGACATGCCGACGAGCGGTCGCGATGGCTTCGAGATCCAGCAGGCGATGCTCGGCGCGCCGCAGACGCTCGAAGAGCAGGTCGCGCGGTCCCGCGACCGCTACCAGTTCGAGCGCGGCACCGGCTCGAACTCGTTCTCGAAGGCGTTCTGCGATTCGTTCGGCGACAAGGGCCAGCTGCTGGACGGTCAGCAGAAGCGCGTCGAGGAGCTCTACAAGAAGACGCAAGGCGACCACCCGACCGCGACGGATGCCGAGAAGGCCGAGCTATCTCGCGTGACCGGGTACCAGAAGCTCGACACGAAGAACTATCAGGAGCAGAAGGACACCGTGTCGAACACGGCGGTCGCGGTCGCGGCCGTCACGGCGGCGACGATCGCGACGGTGGCGTCGGGTGGCACGCTCGGCCCCGCGGCGGTGGCGATGCTCGCGGCGGCGTCTGCGGGCGGCGCGACGATCGCCACGAAGCTCGCGATC
>JAYTLP010000238.1:0-2711 GCA_043729375.1 Myxococcales bacterium | reverse complement strand
CCCTGCCATGAGCAGCGTGTTCGTCATGCGCGGCAGCGGGTGCGAGCGGAACGACTCGCGTCGCCCGTTGCCCGACGGCTCGATGCCGAAGTGCCGCGCCGAGATGGCGTCGTGCATGTAGTTGCGGAGGATGCCGTTCTCGATGAGCACGTTGCGACGACCCGCGTTGCCCTCGTCGTCGGTGTCGATGCTGCCGCGGCTGTTGGCGAGCGTGCCGTCGTCGACGACCGTGCACAGGTCGGACGCGACGCGCTTGCCGATCTGGCCGGTGTAGTTGGACGTGGCTTTGCGGTTGAAGTCGGCCTCGAGGCCGTGGCCGATGGCCTCGTGCAGGAGGATGCCGGAGTCGGCCGCACCGAGCACGACCTCCATCACGCCGGCCGGCGCCTCGACGGCGTCGAGCATGGCGATGGCGACACGCGCTGCCTCGCGCCCGTGCGACTCGGGCGAGTGCGCGTCGAAGTACTCGAGGCCGTAGCGACCCCCGCCGCCACCCGAGCCGCTCTGCCGCTTGCCGTTCTGCTCTGCGATGGCGGAGACGCCGTATCGCAGCAGCGGCTGACGGTTGCGCACGAGCTTGCCGTTCGCGGTGATGATGAGTATCTCGCGGAGCTCCTCGACGAAGGACGCGCTCACCTTGACTATGCGCGAGTCGGCGGCGCGCGCGGCGCGATCGCCACGGCGCAACAGCTCGAGCTTGGCCTCGGGGAGCGTCTCCATCGACGGGACGACGACCGGGTAGAAGCTCGGGATCTTGACGTCGCGGATGTCGACGGGCGCGACCGACTTCCCGCCCGCGGCGATCTGTGCGGCGGTACGCGCCGCCTCTGCCATCGCGTCGAACCCGAGCTCCTCGCAGTAGGCGTAGCCCGTGGCGTCCCCCTTCACGACGCGTACGCCGAGCCCGAGCGTGATGCCTTGCCCGACGGCCTTCACCTTCTCGTCCTCGTAACTGAAGCTCGCCGCGGCGTTGTACTCGAAGAAGAGGTCGGCATCGTCGCCCCCTTGCGAGAGCGCGATCTCGAGGAGCCGGCGCCCGAGCGCCGCGTCGATCTCGGAGGGACCGCCGGCAGCGAACGGCGCGTGGAGGACCTGGGGCGTGCTCACGATGTAGACCTCATACGGGCCATCTTACCGCGCGGGAGCGGGAGCGCCAGCTACCGAGCGGCGCTGATGGGACGGTCCGGGTGCTCGTGGTCCCGGACGTGCTGAAGGTGGGCGTCGCGACGACGATGACGGTCGTGTTCAGCGTGACCCCCGCCCCGGTGCTCTCGAACTTCACCTTCGTGGCGCGGCGGTGCAATCGCCACGACGGCGAAGCTCACCTTCGTGAGGCCCGCGTGGACGACCGTGGAGGTGCCCACGAGGGTGACCACGCCCGGCGTCCCGAAGGTGATGGTGACCGGAATGTCTTTGTTGCTCGTGTCGCCGGAGGCCTCGGCGAAGACCGAGGCGGCGGCGACGACGACGAGGCGTTCTGCTTCACGTACATGGCGGCAAACGTCGGCGGTACCGCGCCCGTGGTACTGCCACCGACGACGAAAAGCCCGCTCGCGGACATGCCATCGAGGGTCGCCGTGACGATTGCAGTCCCGTGGCCGCCGGCATTCACGGTGAGATTGACGGCGTCGATTCCGTTTGACCGGCGCTGCGGCCTCGAGCTGCATGGTCCGGGAGGCCGCGTTCCCCACCTGCAAGTTGCGTCCGGTGACCGAGGCGACCCCATTCGTCGCGACGATCTCGACGGCCGTCGTCCGCGTCACGCCGAGCGCCCCGAAGCGGACCCTGCGCCGAGCAGTCGACCGTCGCGACGGCCTGCACCGCCACCGCCGTGGGGTCACTCGAGAGGACCACGAACGGCCGCTTGTGCGAGCCGGCGAAAGCGTACGCGGTCGCAGAGGCGGTTGCGCCGACCTGAATGCGCGGCGAGGCGCGAGCGTCTCGTCGTGGGCCACGACAGCGATCGCGCGGCGCGACATGCAGCGAGCTCGGGACGGTGGCGATGCTCGAGTTCGCGACGGTGAGCGGCACGTCGACGTCGTCGGCCTTCGCGATGTCGAGTCAGAGATAGAACGTGGCGGGAGCGCCGACCTCGGCGGCTCGCACGCCGATGCCGCACACGCACACCGCGTCGACGACGATTGCGCCGCCGCCGACGGTGGAGTCGACGACGCTCGCGCTGAGGCCCGCCGTGCGGCTCGCGAGCGCGTCGTGGCGAACGCCTGCAGCGTGCCCCACTCGACGGTGAGGTGGTCCGGCAGCTTCACGACGCTCGGCACCACGGAGGTGAGCTTCACCTCGGTGCCCAACGAAAGCCGCTTCGTGAACGCGAGGTGGACAGCGCCCGTCGAGTCTCGACTGCCCTGCTACTTGCCGGAGCGCCCCGACATGCCTTCGATCGCCTGGCGGACCGCCTTCGCGGCCTCCTCGATCTCTGCCTCGCCACCGCCGAGCCACAGTCGCCCCGAGGCACCGAACGTGATGACCTCGAGGAGGTGGATGTCGGCGGCCTTCTCGGCCTCGTTGGCGGCAATCGCGGCATACGCGGCTGGCTGGCACTCGAAGGTGTACAGCGTCTGGTGCTCGCTGATCATGTCGCCATGGCGCATGCGGTTGATGAGCTGCGCGTGGTGACCCGTGATGCCCGTGACGGTCTGCTCGGAGAGGATCCGCGGCTTCATGCGGTCCGACTCCTTGAGCCCCAGAGACGA
>JAYTLP010000237.1:0-3225 GCA_043729375.1 Myxococcales bacterium | reverse complement strand
GGCCCGACGCCGCGCGCGCTGCCCGCCGCCGAGCCCACGCTGTGACCGACGACGCTCTTGCCCAGTTCGAGACCCACCGTGCCCGCCTGTTCGGGATCGCGTATCGCATGCTCGGCAGCGCCGCCGACGCCGACGACGTGCTGCAAGAGGCGCGGGTGCGCTGGCTCGCCGCCGATCGCGCCGCGATCCTCGACGAGCGGGCCTACCTCGTGACGATCGTGTCGCGGCTCGCGCTCGATCAGCTCGGCTCGGCTCGGGCCCGCCGCGAGGTCTACGTCGGGCCGTGGCTGCCCGAGCCCATCGCGACTTCACCCGACGCCGATCCCCACGATCTGTCGCTCGCGTTCCTCCACCTCCTCGAGCGGCTGTCGCCCGCCGAGCGCGCCGCGTTCTTGCTCGCCGAGGTCTTCGACTACAGCCACGCCGAGGTCGCCGCCATCCTCGACAGGTCCGAGGCCGCGTGCCGCCAGCTCGCCGCCCGGGCCCGCGCCCACGTCCGCGCCCACCGCCCCGCGGTGTCCACCGATCGCGCCGCCCACCAGCACCTGCTCGCCGCGTTCATGACCGCGTGCGCGACCGGCGATCTCGCCGCCCTCGAGCGCCTGCTCGCCGCCGACGTCGTCGTCCTCACCGACGGCGGCGGCATCGTCACCGCCGCGCGCAAGCCCATCGTCGGCGCCGCCCGCGCCGCCCGCATGCTCACCAAGCTCGCGGCCAAGGGCACCGCGTCCCTCGTCCCCGTCCTCGCCTTCGTCAACGGCCAGCTCTCGCTCCTCGGCCGCACCGCCGACGGCACCATCACCAACTGCATCTCCCTCGACGTCGTCGACGGCCGCATCGCCGCCGTCTACCTCGTCCGCAACCCCGCCAAGCTCGCCTCCCTCGCCACCATCCGCCCCCTCGCCTGACTCACGCGCACAGCGGGATCAGGAACCGGTACGCGACGCTCGCCAGCTCGTCGTCCGAGGCGCGGCGCTGGATCTCCTTGATGGTCTTGAGCCGCGCGACACAGGCGTCGTCGCGATTGAGATCAAGGATCGCGATGGTGCGAATCACGCGATGCCGCTCGTCCGCGGTGAGTCGTGGCGCAGGTTGCAGCTCGCCGGTATCGAAGCGAAAGAAGAAGAAGCGATCGAACGCGTACTCGGCGACATCGGGCCGCAGCAGCGCCACGTCCCACTGGTCGCGCTTGGCGCGATTGCATGCGCTGCAGATGAGGAACAGGTTCTCCCACGCGCAGACGAGCTCGTAGAACTCCTCGATCGTCTTCGGGCGAAAGTGATCGATCTCGTCCTTGCCCGTGGCGTTCAGCGGAAAGCCATCGCAATAGGAGCAGCGCTGCTGCGTCATCTCCGACAGCGCCGCCCGGGTCACCGCGTAGAGTGATTGCCCATCGCGCCGCGGCCACTGAAACCGATGACGCGGCGTCTCTCGTCGCTTGCTCGCATACGTCGCGCCCACTTCCGGCCCGTGCGTCGCCAGTAGATCAGGCGCTGGTCCTCTCCGACACCCCCGCATGAGCTACCCCTCTCAGCCCGCGATCTGCTTTTTCAGGTACCGATCGATCTGGCGCATCTCGAAGCCCATCATCGTCGAGAGTTCCTCGCCGCGCGCGGCCAGTGTCTTTGCGAGTTGATCGACCGTCGCGCGATCGTCGGTCGTGCCTTCCAGTAGATGCGTCTTCGCCTCGTGGAACGAGGCCAGCATCTGCTCGGTCTCGACGTCGAACTCGGACGTGATGCCGAAGATGTCGCGAAGGACGGCGCTGTAGCTGACGCCGATCTGCGACGGCTTGATCGACTCGAGCTTCGACACCCCGTCCTTCATCGCGAACGTGATGATGTGCGCGTCGTTCGCCGAGGCGACCACGAACGGCGAGTGCGTCGACGCGATGATCTGCGCATTCTTGAACAGCTTCTGCACGACCGGGATGACCTTGCGTTGCCACTCCGGGTGCAGATGGATCTCGATCTCATCGAGCAGCAGCAGGAACGAGCGCTGCAGGGGCGGCAGGTCGTCGATCCACGGGATGCGATCCAGGCGCATGAGCAGGTCCGCCACCCAGCTTACGATCGACTTGATTCCGTCGGGCAGGAGGCCCATGTCGACGGTCATCCCGTAACGGCGCACGCGGATATCGATGTCAGTTTCGTAACCGCCGACGAAAGCGAACGTCGGATCGTCGATGATCTCGGCCACGATCCGCTCGATGTCGCGGCGGCTGCGTTCGAGTTGCGCCGCACGCTCCAACTTGCCCGCTTCCTTGGCCGTGAGCCGCTTGAGATCCTGATTGGCGATCCACTGCGCGAGCGCACTCGTGTTCGCCTTGCGCTGAAACGACAGGCTCTCGGAGTACGGATCGTCACGTTGCTCGGCGATCGCGGTGACGTGACCGTTTTCAAGCTCGCGCGTCCCTGCGTAGGCGAACGCTGCCCACGACGTGCGCCCGTGCTCGTCGATCATCTTCGGAAACTGATTGCGGGCCCGGGGGGCAATGCGGTTCGTCGACCGTCCGAGTGTCAGCGTGGTCTCGGAGGTCGCTGATCTCATCCGCGGCACGAGCAGGCCATCGTCCCCGAGGTGAGCCGCGATCGCGTAGAGCACGGTGCTCTTGCCGCAGCCGTTGGGGCCGGTGAGGAGATAGACGTCGGCCAGGTTGTCGTCGCTCCCCTTCGGGAACGGGACCGTGACCTCGTCGAAGGGTCCGACGTCGCGGAGGTAGATGGAGTCGATGCGCATGCGGCGGGCCTGGGGGTGAGCATAGAGCGGGACGGGGCGGGGCGCGAATCTCGGTGCGGCTCGGACCGGCGCGCGGGCGCTTGCGAGTGCGTCCGTTATAACGGATACTGCCGGCCATGCCGATCTTCGCCGACAACTCGCAGTCCATCGGGCGCACGCCGCTGGTCCGGATCAATCACATCACGAAGGGCGCGGGCGCGACGGTGCTCGCGAAGATCGAGGGCCGCAACCCGGCCTACTCGGTGAAGTGCCGCATCGGTGCGTCGATGGTGTGGGACGCGGAGCAGCGCGGCCTGCTCGGCCCGGGCAAGGCGATCCTCGAGGCGACCAGCGGCAACACCGGCATCGCGCTGGGGTTCGCGGCGGCGTCGCGCGGCATCGAGTGCGTGCTGACGATGCCGGAGACGATGAGCATGGAGCGGCGCAAGGTGGTCACGGCGCTGGGCTGCAAGCTGGTGCTGACGCCGGGGGCGCTGGGCATGAAGG
>JAYTLP010000236.1:0-3021 GCA_043729375.1 Myxococcales bacterium | reverse complement strand
GCTCCCCGCGGAAGCGGCCGCCGAGCTCGCGGCGGCTGCGCGGGACAGCGAGCGCTCGGTGGCCTTCCTCGTGCTCGGCGCGCTGAAGAGCGCCGGCGCACTGGCGGGCGACGTGACGACCGCGCGCGTGCCGCTCGAGCTCACCACCGATGACGATGATCCGAAGGACCTCGCCGCGCGCCTCCAGAAGCTCGCCGCCGACAAGGGCACGGGCCTACGCCTCGACGAGGCAGTCGCCCTCGCGTGGGCCCAGCGTCGCCTGGCGATCCTCGCGTGGGTGGGGCGCATCGCTTCGGTGGACGAGGGCCAGAAGGCCGACGATCTCGACGAGGGTCTGCGCCTCGCGGCCGACTCGAAGGCCACGCCCGCGCAGCTGACCGCGCTTTCGCAGAGCCCGTACGTGAAGGTGCGCGCGCTCGTCGCGGCCCACGCGGCGACGCCCGAGGCCACGCTCGATGCGCTCCGCGCCGATCGCGACCGCGTCGTGAAGGCCGCGCTGGCCGCTCGATCCTGAGCTGGGTCTAGCCGCTCGGGTCCAGCGGCCAAGACCCGACGAACGGGCGGTGGTCAGCGCGCATCAGCCACGGGCGCTGCGGGCAGTGCGCGGACACGAGCGCGACCACGTGGGTACGCGCGTCGCTCGTGTACATCAGCTGTTCGGCGACGAGCAGGCGCTGCTTGAGCTCCTGCTCGCGTCCGCCGATGATGTGACGAAAGTGGATGATGTTGGCGCTGTGCTTGCCCTTCACCAACACCGGCGTCACGGAGACGAGCTCGAGCTGCACCTCGTCCGAGCGCTCGGCGACGCGCCGCGCGTCGGTCACGGCGCGAAACCTGCGTGTGGCGACCGCCAGCAGCCCGAGCCCGATGAGCGCGGCAAACAGGGAAATGAAGGCAGCGCAGGCCCAGCGCGCGGGCAGGTGCGTGACCGCCCAGGAGACGACGAATCGGTCGGGCGCGGCCGCGTCGTACTTCACGTCGACGGCCTCGTGGTCGTCGATGCTCGAGAAGAGCAGCGCGAGCTTGGCCTTGCCATCGTGCGGCCGCTCTTCTGCGTCGACGTAGTGTACGTCGAGCTCGTAGTCGTTGATGACGAAGCTGTGCGAGGTCGAGGTGCCCCCGACGCGAACGCCGTATGCGTCGTGGCCGCTGGCCCAGAGCTGCTGATCGCGCGCGACCTGGTGCGCCACATGGACGATCCACCACACGCCGCCGGCGACGGACCCGAGGCCGCCGAGGAGGCACAGGGCGGCGATGATGAGGTTCTTCGCGATGAACTTCGGGAGGACGACGTACGGGCGGGGCGAGAGCATCTTCCCAGTATACGGAAGGCAGCCGCGGAGCTGCTCTGCTAGTAGCCGCTCGTGCAGGACGGGATGGCGGGCGGCGGGGGCGCCTGGTTGGGGACCGACCAGGCCTGGAGCTCGGCGACGCCGAAGGAGTCGCCATCCCAGCCGCAGTTGTCGGTGGTGGCGGGCCACGTCCACATGGCGGCGACGTGCGTGGCGATCGCGCTGTTGAAGTTGGCGGTGGCGGTGAAGGTGTCGCCGCTGCGGTTGGTCGGCACCTTGACCCAGTCGGACGCTTTCACGTCGGGCGGAGAAGGTGCGTCCACCGAAGAGAAGTAGAGAGAGAGCTCGGCGCCGAACGCGCAGTCCGACGGTGCGACGGCGACGATCTTGTTGATGCGAGAGACACCCAGGAGCTTGGCGACCACGAGCGGGGCGCCGTCGGCGAACGTGAAGCCGCGGAACCAGTGACCCTCCGTCCACGTGCTGCGATTGCCGTCGATGACGAGCGCCGGGTCGACGCTCGTGACGCCGATGCGATACGCCTGCGCGTCGCCGTTCTGCGCCATGTTCACGGGAGAAGCAGCCGTCGGTGCCTGCGCCGGCGTGCCTTCTTGACGGACGGAGAGCGGGACGATGTCGCTCTCGGTGCCTTCCTTGTTGAGCGCGGCGATCTGGAACTTGTTCGTCTTGTCGTGCTGGAGCGGCAGGTCGATGCAGAAGCGGCCGCTCGCGTCGACGTCGACGGAGGTGGTCTGGTGGTCCATGGTCTCTACGAGCACCGTGGTGTTGGGGTCGGCGACGCCGTGGATCGGCACCGTGTCGTAGACCGTGGTCTGACCGACCGGGTCGAGTACCGGGATGCCCACGACGCTCGGATCCGGCATCATGTCCGGTCCGCCCGTGGGTGTCGTGGTGCCGCCGTCCGCACCGGGGAGCCCCGTGACCGGGGTCGGCGCACTCGTGGTGCAGCCGACCGCGAGGCTGAGGAAGAAGGGGAGGCAGATGGAGAGTCGACACATGCGGAGTCTCTGCAGCAAGCCCTGTGCTCAGCTCGAGGATCCATCTCTCCGAGGGGTTAGCGCCAGGCGCTGGGGACAGTCGACCGCGGCGGCTGGCGGATCATGCCCCCGGCTGTCCGAGCTTCTATACGGGAAAGCCGATCTCGAGCCGGGTGGGGTTTGCCGGTCAGGAAGGGTCCCGGACGTGGGGTCTGCCGACCTCCGGGAGGCGCGGACATGTCGTTGTCTCGCACCGTTACGTCGACCCGCAAGGAGGCACGACGCTTGCTCCTTCCTCCGTCATGCGTACTTTTGCTCTCTCCGGCTCGCTCTTTTTGCTCGGCGCCCTCGCCACGGGCTGTGCGCCGACGACGTCCGGCCATCCGGTGACCACGACGACGGACCCGAACGCGAGCACGTTCGAGGCGCTGACGCCGACGTTCACGAACCTCGCGCCGACCACCGTGGCGCTGGGTGACAGCGTCAAGGTCTTCGGCAAGGACTTCATCGACAGCAAGCACGGCACGCTGTCGCTGCACCTCAAGGGCACCTTCAAGGATCAGGACGGCAACGAGACGCGCATGAACGGCGTCGACATCCCGCTCAAGTACATCGCGCCCGGCCAGGCGACGTTCGACTTCGGCCCGAACGTGCTGTTCTCCCCGACGGGCGACACCATCGGCACGTTCTCCGGCAACTTCCAGGTGGTCTCGACGCTGCTGACCGACGCC
>JAYTLP010000235.1:0-8344 GCA_043729375.1 Myxococcales bacterium | reverse complement strand
GCGTCGCCGCCACCTGGAGCTCGAAGTCGAGCGCCTCTTCCCAGTCGAGAAGGATCGCCGCAGCGTGGACCCCGGTGGCACCGATGAGGATCGAGAGCGCCGCATCGAGGAGGTTTTTGAGCTCGCCGTGGCGCGCGGCCCCCGGGGCGCTGTCGGCGATCGGTGCATTGAGAGCCTCGGTGAAGTCAGCCGAGCGTCGGATCTCGTCGGTGCGGCGCGTGACCTCTTCTTCGAGGTTCTTGTTCAGCGAGGCGAGCTTGTCCACCGTCTCGCGCAGGTTTGCAGCCATGCGGTTGAAGGAGTCGGCGAGCGCACCGAGCTCGTCGTCGGTGGCGACGTCGATGCGCACGTCGAGGTTGCCGCTGCGGATCTCGTCGGCGCCGCGCGCGAGCGCCAGGATCGGGTTGGACAGCCTGCGCGCGATGAGCGCGGCGGCGACTGCACCGAGCGCGATGAGGAGCAGCGAGAGCCCTGCCACGGTCGCGATGACCTGCGCGAGCTGCTCGCGCGCAGGCCGCAGCGACAGGCCGATGCGCGCGAGGCCGACGACCTCGCGATGCGGCCGCGACTCGCCGGGCTCGGAGTGTGCGGCCACCGCGGACGAGCGCACCGCGGTGACGATGGGTGCCCATAGATCTTCGTAGCCGGGACCTTCGAGGCGGATCGGCTCGGCGTCGGGGTCGCGGCGCAGACGTTCGAGTCGCTTCAGGTCGGGCGGCGGTGGCGCGGCGATCGACGGCTTCTGCAGCCCCTCGATCTCGTGACCTTCGACGTCGTACACGCCCGCGAGCACCACGTCGTCCTCGCGCTGTGTCCGACGGATCGGCAGGTCCAGCAGCGCGGAGTCGCCCGCATAGGCGCCGAGCTCGGCCTGCGTAGCGAGCGACGTGAGCAGCGTGGCTGCGCGGCGCGCCCGATCCGCAGCGATGAACTTGCCCTGGAGGCTGTAGAACACCATGCCTGTGATCGTCGACGTGAGCACCGACAGGAGCAGGATGGAGATGAACACGCGGCGCCGGAACCCGTGCGGCGTGTTGCCGTGGAGGAGCAAGCTCGGCCCGGTGGTGCGCAGGTTGAGGTCGGACGGGAGCTTCACTCGACGCGGGCTCCCATCCGCAGGAGGGCGGGGATGTTGGCACCGAGTCGACGCGCGATGTCGCCATTGACGGTGATGCGCGCACCGGACAGCAGGTCGAGACGATCACTGGACAGCGCGTCCAGCGGGCGACCGTCGAGCAGCGCATTCGCGAGATCGGCGGCAGCGCGGCCCGTTGCGCGCGAGCTGAAGTCGACGGCGACGAGCGCGCCGGAGTGCACCTGCTGACGCGTTGCGGCCGCGATCGGCAAGCCGCGCTCGATCTGCAGCCGCAGCGCGTACTGAAAGAGCTGCGGCGTCACGACGTCGACATCGAACGGAAGCCACAGCGCCTCGATCGAGTCCACGAGTCCGCGCAGCGCGCGGACCGCCTTCGGCCCGTCGGCGGCCTGGACGCCGCGCAGCTCGAGCCCCATCCGGTGCGCTGCCTCCTTCGCAGCGACGTAGGCGCTCGCGGTGCGCGGCCCGTACACGACGCCGATGATCTTGACGGAGGGGCGCGCCGTCACGAGCGCATGCAAGGTGAGCTCGGGCGCAGCGGCCGCCGGCGGACCGAGAACACCATCGCGCGTGTGGAAGGCGAGCGTCGCGATCTCCCGATCGGGCGCCGCCAGCACGGCGTCGAATGCTTCCTGTCCGACGGTGATGACGAGCTGCGATGCCGAAAAGCTCTTGGGGGGCGAAACCCGGTCGAGGTTCACTATGCGCGCCTGCACACGACAGCCCTCGCGAAAGGCCTCGGCGACTTCCTCGTAGGCCATGACCCCTGGTCGCTTCACGAGCACCACCTCGGTGGGCGTGGCGTGAGCCGCTGTCGAGAATGAAAGCAAAGCGAGGAAGCGGATGACGTTCTTCGTCACTCCCACTGGACGCGTTTGATGTTCGCCTTCGCCGTGCGCCTCATGTGGACGACCGTCTTCTTGCCGATGAGCGGGTAGGTGACGGGTACGTCGTAATCGCCACGGAGGCTTACGTCCTCGCCCTCGACGTCGAGCGAGACCGCGAAGTCGGGATCGGTGATGCCGCCCAGGCGCACGCAATCGGCCTGAACCTTTTGCAACATCTTCTGGAGCTCGGTGGTGCGGTCGGGCTCCTTGATGCTGTTGAGGTTGTAGACCTTCGCCGCACCGTCGCGGAGCTGATGGTCGACCGTCCACGCGTCCCAGTAGATGGGAAAGAACACGTAAAGGCCGTAGACACCGGCTGCGAGGAGCGCGAGCAGAGTGAAGCTGACGATGTTGAGGCGTCTCGGCTGCTTGTAGTAGACCATCAAGCCTCTGCGTTCGTGGAGGGGGAGGGGACGTCGTCGGCGACGGCGTGGGCGGCGGCCACTTCGATCTGCTCGGGTGCCTCGGTCGGCATCCCGAGCTTCGTGGCGCGGCGGATGCAGAGCAGACCGAGGCCGACCTGCAAGAAGATCGAGACCACCGAGGTCGACAGGCTGTACGCGATCACCGCGGCGCGCGCAGTCGTGGCATCGACGGGATGCCCCGCTGCGTCGAGCGCGAACGGCGCGAAGAACTGGATCGCGACGAGCTGTGCCGCGCCGAGGCCCTGCATGCTGATGAGCGGCACACTCCCCGCGGCGAAGTAGATGGGCAGGTACATGAGCGCGTCGGTGACCTGCAGCTCGATATTGAACAGTCGTAGCGAGACGAAATGCCAGAAGCACAGCACCGCGATGTGCGGAAGTCGCACGAGCACGCCCCGAACGTGGCCGCCGACGCCCATCTCGAACAGGGGCGCGAGGATCCGGCGCTGGACGAGGACGCGCGGCTTGAGCGTGAGCATCAGTGCCCACGCGGCCGCGCCCGCGATGGTCACGACGGGCAGCCAGCGCAGCGCGGCGAGCGCGCCGCTCGCCTTGGACGCGCCGATGGACGCGAGGAGGAACAGCGTGCCGACATTGATGCCGATGATGAACAGGATCCAGCCGGTGGCCTTGAGCAGGGGCACCTTGCGGGCGCGGTAGAGGTACCCGACGATCGCAGCCTGACCCACGTGGTAGTTCACAACCGCGAGCAGGTACGTGGACGCGCGGATGACGACGAGGTCGCGGTACGGCACGTCTGCACCGAACCAGTGAAAGACTCGTTGCATCGCGAACGTGTCCGCGGCGCAGTTGCATACGAGGATGAACGCCGAGAAGAGCACGAACTTGCCGATGGGCGCCTTCGCCAGGGCGTCCCTCAGCGCGACGAGGTCGGTGGTGTGGAAGACCCAGGCGAGCGCGAGGGTGGCGATGAGGTACGGCGCGAGGCGGGACAGCCAGACGCGTACCCCGACTGGCGACGGCGGCATAGCCCGGCACCATACCACACGAAGAAAAGCGCCGCGGCGACCGGGATCACCGCGGCGCGAGGGCCGCCATACGAGCTGCGGCCCAGCTGCGGCGGAGCTACCTGGCGGAGCCGGGGAGCAGGATGTCGAGCTTCTGCGCGCCGGCGAAACGCTGACCGACGTCGTCCCAGTTCACGACGTTCCAGAGGGCCTCGAAGAAGCTCGCCTTGACGTTCTGGTACTGGAGATACCAGGCGTGCTCCCACGCGTCGAACACGAGCAGCGGGATCGAGCCGATGGACGTCTCCGACTGGTGGTCGTAGAGCTGCGTCGTGATGAGACGCTTGCCGACCGGCTCCCACGAAAGCGTTGCCCAGCCCGAGCCCATGACGCCATTGGCGGCGGCGGTGAGCTGCTTCTTGAAGGCCTCCAGCGATCCGAAGTGCGCGTTGATCGCCGTGGCGAGCTCACCCGAGGGCGAGCCTCCGCCCTTCGGCGAGAGGTTCTTCCAGAAGATCGAGTGCATCACGTGCCCCGACGTGTGGAAGCCGAGCTGCTTCTCGAGCAGCGGGAGCGACGCGAAGTCACCCTTCTCACGGGCCGCGGCAAGCTTCTCGAGCGTGTCATTGGCGCCCTTGACGTAGGCGGCGTGGTGCTTCGAGTGGTGCAGCTCCATGATCTTCGCTGAGACGTGGGGCTCGAGGGCGGCGTAGTCGTAGCCGAGCTCGGGGAGGACGTACGTTGTCATGCGGGGCTCCTTGAATAGTGTGCGCGCACCATAAGACGGGCCTTACAGGAGTGAAAGGGGATCTCCGCTGTGCTCGCGGCAACAGGTTTGCCGCAAGTCGCCACACGAGGCAAAACGCCACGTCCATTTGTGTCACATGGCGGATGCAAGTGCCCGCGTTTGCGAGAGCGTCCGTGCGGCACGGGACCTGCTGGGTGTCCGCAGCACACGAGGTGTGACAATGACGAGACTGAATTTGTACCGGGCAGCAGCAGGCGTGGCCCTTATGGGGATGATGGCAGGTTGCTCGGCGGCTATCCCGACCGAGAAGCTGCAGAGCTCGGCGGCGGCCATTCGCGCAGCCGAGGAGGTCGGCGCCAACCGCGTTCCTCAGGCGCAGCTGCACTTGCAGCTCGCGAAGGAGCAGTCGGAGCAAGCCAAGAAGATGATCGACAAAGACGGCGACCGTGAGCAGGCCGGGCTCATCCTCGCGCGTGCAGAGGCGGACGCGAACCTGGCGCTGGCTCTGGCTCGCAGCAGCCAGGAGCAGCAGCAGGCGCAGGTCGCCATGGACAAGGTCCGTGGTCTCAAGACTCAGAACGGCGAGAAGTAGGAGGACCGGTCAATGAATAAATTTCTTTCGATTGTGATCCCGCTCGGCCTGCTCGGTGCGTGCACGCCCGTCGTGCCGCCCGAGCTCGCCGACGCCCGGCGCGCGTACACCCAGGCCTCGCAGGGTCCGGCCGCGCAGGTCGCGCCCGCCGAGCTCCACAAGGCGCGCGAGTCGCTCGACGAGGCCGAGGGTGCCTTCTCGGGCCACCCGAAGGCGCAGAAGACGCGCGACCTCTCGTACGTTGCCGAGCGCAACGCCGAGAAGGCAGACGCCATCGGCCACACCGAGCAGTCGCGCCAGGCGCGCCTGCAGGCCGAGCGCGACTACGGCACGGTGCAGGGCCAGCTCCTCGGCCAGGCGCGTGGTGACCTGACGCGTACGAAGGACCAGCTCGCGCAGCAGAGCCAGGCTCTCGGCAGCGAGCGCCAGGCGCGCACGGCGGCAGAGCAGGCGAAGATGGACGCCGACAATGCACGTATGTCCGCGGAGCAGCGCGCGGCAGCAGCAGAGGCCGCGGCAGCAGATGCTCTCGCCAAGCTCGCGGCGGTCAAGCAGGACGAACGCGGTATGGTCATCACGCTGTCGGGCAGCGTCCTGTTCGCGTCCGACAAGTCGGAGCTCCTCCCTGACGCGCGCACGCGCCTCGACCAGGTTGCGAACGCGCTCATGGCCACCAAGGAGCGCCATATCGTCGTCGAGGGCTTCACCGACTCGCGCGGCTCGGATGCGCACAACCAGGATCTGTCCAAGCGTCGTGCAGAGTCCGTGCGGCAGTACGTCGTGAGCCGCGGCTACAACGGCGACCTCATCACGTCCGAGGGCATGGGCAAGGCAAGCCCGGTCGCCGACAACGCGTCGGCCGAGGGTCGCGCGAACAATCGTCGCGTCGAGATCGTGGTCAAGAAGAAGGGCGACTGACCTCCCCGCATCACCGCTCCCGAAAGGGCCCGCTGCTCGTGAGAGCGCGGGCCCTTTTCTTATTCCGCGGGCTCGAGCGTGCAGCGGAGCGGGACGTCGCTGTCCTTGGCGGCCTGCACCACCCGCTGCGCCTTCTCGATCGCGAGGTCGCGTCTCAGCGTCGCGATGATCGCGCTGTCGCTGCGATGGATCTGAAGCATCGCAGACTGCGCGGCGGCAACGCTCATGCGGAGGACGCGCTCGAGGACCTCGACGACGAAGCGCTGGGGCGTGAACGAGTCGTTATAGACCCGGATCGCGAGCCAGGGGCCCTCCGGGATCACGAGGTCGGTCTCGAGCGTGCCGTGCGCGAGGACGCGCAGCAGGTCGATGGGGGCCACGCCGGCCGCGTGGAGCAGCATCGCGGCGTAGGTCTCCGGCTCACCCGGGATGCGCGCGAGCACGTCGCGCACACCAACCACGACATTCTGGTGATGCCCGTGCATCGCCGCCCGCGCCGTGATCCGGTGCGCGTGCTCGTCCAGCCCTGCGAGCCCTCCGCGCCGCGGCTCTAGCAGGTCGAGGTACTCGCGCAGCTCGCGGTCGAGCTCGATGACGTCGACTCCGCAGCGCACGAGAACGTCCCTGACCTCGGCGTCGGCGAGCAGCGCAACGAGCAGGTGCTCGACCGTAAGCGCGCGATGCGAGCGCCGACGAGCGTCCGTGGCCGCAGCGGCCAGTGCGCTCGTGAGCGAGTCCGACAGGACGACCGGCACGGCTACTCCGCGGTGCCGGCGCCCGCCCGCGTGCCGCGGAGGTAAACCTCGGACTGCGGGAACGGGATCGTGATCGCGTGGACCCGAAACGCACGGTCGATGGCGAAGCGCAGCCTGCTGGCGATGCGCAGATCCTGGCTCGGGTCACCGATCCAGACCAGCAACGAGAAGTCGAGGCTCGAGGCACCGAAGCGCTCGAGCCGGACCTCTGCCGCGGGCTCGACGAGCACGCCATTCGCCCCGGTCGCGACCTCGAGGAGCGCGCGAGTGACCTGGTCGACGTCGCTGCCGTAGGCGACGCCGACCTCGACCCGGATGCGCCGCCGCGACGTCGGCACGGAGTGGTTGACGACCTGGCGCGTGACGAGCTCGCTGTTGGGTACGATGATTGTGACCTCGTCGCGCGTGACGACCTGGGTGGCGCGCAGCCCGATGTCGACGACGGTGCCGGACGTCTCGCCGATCTGCACGAAGTCTCCCTTCCCTACGGGCCGCTCGATGAGCACGATCACCCCGGAGATGAAGTTCTGCGCGATGGTCTGCAGGCCGAATCCGATGCCGACGAAGAGTGCCGCGGAGGCAGCCAGCAGCGCGTCCAGCTTGAGCCCGATCGACGTGAATGCGACCGTCATGCCGAGCATCAGCACGATATAGCGGACGATCTTGCCCATCGCGAAGCCGGCCCCGTCGTGCACCCCCCGGTGGCGAAGAAGTCGTCGCACGCCGCGGCCGAACGCCAGCGATACGAGCTGGGCGACCATGATGATGAAGAAAGCGACCAGGATCGACGCGAGCGTGAGCGGTCCGGCTGCCAGGTGGACGATGGGGTGGAACAGGATCTCGTGAACGCGTTCGGAGGGCGTCATCGCCGGCGAGGGTTACATGCGCAGCGCGCTCTTGTCGCTCGCCGTCGTTTGCACTACGGTCTCGAGGTGCGCACGAGCCTCGTCCTCGGCGTCGGTCTGGCCCTCGCGGCGTGCTCGCAAGGACCTTACAGCAGCGACGATCTGGGCACCCGCGATGCGGGAACGCAGGCGACCGACGACGCTCCATCGCCGGACGACAAGTGCACGCCTGCGGCCACGGTCGATCCGCTCTCGGTCTCGACCACGCGCGGGGTGGTGCGCGGCATGAAGGCGGGCACCACCGTGGCATTCCTCGGCATCCCGTACGCAGCGCCCCCCGTCGGCTCGCTTCGCTTTGCGCAGCCGGTCGAGCACGCGTGCTGGTCGGACGTGAAGGCCGCGACCCGCTTCGGCAGCCAGTGCATGCAGATCGAACCCGCGACCCAGCAGCCGGTCGGCGACGAGAACTGCCTGTTCCTCAACGTGTGGACGCCGACGCTCGAGGCCACCGCCGCGCTGCCGGTGCTCTTCTGGGTGCACGGCGGCGCGAACATCGTGGGCGCGGGAGACCAGCGCCTCTCGGCGGCGGGCTCGAACCTCTACGACGGGCAGAGGCTGGCGGATCGCGAGCACGCTGTCGTCGTCACGATGAACTATCGCCTCGGCGCCCTCGGGTTCCTGGCCAACGCGCTGCTCGATGCAGAGGACGCGCATGGTGCGTCGGGTGACTACGCCATCGGGGATCAGCTGCTTGCACTGCGCTGGGTGCAGAAGAACATCACGCACTTCGGTGGCGACACGAAGCGCGTGATGCTGTTCGGCGAGTCGGCCGGCGCGATGAACACCTGCGTGCTGCTCACGTCGCCGCTGTCGAAGGGACTGTTCTCGCGCGCGCTCATGGAGAGCGGTGACTGCAGCGCCAAGCCGAGGACCGTGGCGGAATCCATCGGCGCCGCGATCGCCACGAAGCTGGGCTGCTCGGACGTTGCGTGCCTGCGCCAGACGCCGGCCTCGCAGATCGCACTGCAGACGCCGGTATCGCTGCCCATCGACGGCTCGACGAACCTCAGGGAGGGGCTCAGCGGCACGCTGCAGTTTGCCGCCAGCGTC
>JAYTLP010000234.1:0-14961 GCA_043729375.1 Myxococcales bacterium | reverse complement strand
CGGGCAAAGCCCGACGAGCCTCCCACCACCGCGCGTCTCTCGCGCGCTCTTCTTACTTCGACTTCTTGGCCTTTGCGGGCGCCTTCGTGCTCGTGCTCGCGCGCAGCCCTGCCTTCACGACGCGCTGGCGCTCGATGCGCTCCTTCAGCTTCGTCTGGCGCTTCTTGCGGCTCATCTTCGGCGAACGGCGGTTGTCTCCCAGACCCATCTTGTCTCCCTTGGTGCTGCTGAAGCGAAAGACGAGAGGATTCCCTCGTCACCGTCGCACTGTCAAGGGTTTGCGAGGCGCGCTCGGGCGGCTGCGACGGCGGACGGCTCGAACGGCAGGCCGACGGGCAAGGCTGTCCGGGTCGTGCCGTCGAGCGTGAGCGGCTCGTCCGCGTCGAGCGCTGCGCAGCGGACGTACGCGAGCGCGAGCGGGCCGCCGAACCGAGCAGAGTCGACCGACGACGTGACGAGGCCGGCCTCTGCCTGCGCCGCGGCCGTGAGCTTGCCGCGCGCGGCGGCCCCTGCGCCGCTCACGACCAGCCCCACGAGCTTGCGATTCACGCGCCCGCGAGTCGTCGCGCGTACGACGACCTCCTGCCCGAGATAGCAGCCCTTGTCGAAGCTGATGGCGTCCTCGAGGTTGGCCTCCACGACGAGGCGCTCCTCGTCGAGATCGACGCCGTAACGCGCCGTTCCGGCCTCCACGCGCAGGCACTCGCGCGCCTCGTCGGACATCACGCCGGAAGGCAGCGAGGGCGCATCGCCCAGCACGCGAAAGCCGACGCCACCGAGCGACGGATCGCGCGCCACGACGACGCCGCTCGACTCGAGCTGATGGTACGGGTGCAGCGCGCGAAGCGCAGCGGCGTCGAAACCGAGCGATGCCACCGCATCTGCGGCATCGTCACCGTAATAGCCCACCTCGCGCAGGGCGCTGCGATCGGCCACCTCCACGTCATCCATGACGATGTGCTTGTCGAGAAGCGCGCGCACCTTGTCGCCGATCGACGCCTCCATCGACAGGAGCAGCTCGCCGGGGCGTGCGTAGACGACGAGCGTGGCGAGCAGGCGCCCCTTCACGCTGAGCATCGCCGCACGACTCCCCGCACCGAGAGCGAGCTTCTCGACGTCGCACGTCACCATGCCGTGCAGGAAGCGAGCGCGGTCTGGACCGGTGAGAGCGAGACGTGCCTGGGAGGTGTAGTCGTAGCGCTTCATGTGTCGCCCAACCTAAGCGTGCCGAGGGCACTTTTCAACGACGCGGCGGCAGCGGCAGGAGCCGCGACGTTCGGCGCTGGTATTCGGCGTACTCCGGCTTGCGGGTGAGCTCGTGCTTCTCGGTGATGCCGATGGAGCCGCCGAGGAAGAGCGCGTGGATGGTCAACGGACCCACGATCGTCCAGTTCAGCCACTCGCCGCTCTGCGCCACCGCGAAAAGGTACACGCCCCACCAGACACAGACCTCGCCGAAGTAATTCGGGTGCCGAGACCACTTCCACAGACCCTCGGTCGGGAAGCGAGGGAACTTCGGAGCGGTACCCTCGAGATCTTGCGGGTGGAGCAGCCGGTGTGCCTCGCGCCTCGCACGGAAGGCCATTCCCTGCAGGTCGGCAATCCATTCGAAGAGCACCGAGGACACGACGACGACGAACGCGACGGCGTCGAGCCAGCCGACCTGCCGACCCTGTGCACGCAGCGCGTACCAGCACGGGAGCGTCATCGTGATCGTCATCGCCGCCTGCACCTCGAACAGCGCGACGAAGGCGAACACCTTGAAGACCGGCGGCGACATCGTCCTGCGGTAGTTCTCGTAGCGGAAGTCCTCGAAGCCGAGGCCCCCCTTCACGAGCCAGTTGCCCGTGAGCCGCATCGCCCAGAGCCACACCGCGCCGACGAGCAGCACCGCGCGAGCGAGGCGCGGCTGCGAGGCGGGATGCAGCGCGTAATGAACGACGTAGAAGGAAGCGGGCAGGACCGACCAGTGCACGTCGAAGAGGGACGCGTTGCCCGTTGCGAGCGACAGCAAGTAGAGCGCGGCCGCGTAACTCAGCGTGACGATCCACGTGAACGCGACCGGCGACGTGTGGATGTACCACTGCCCGAGCGCCCCGAACCAGGAGGCCGGGACGACGCCGCTCTTCAGTGCCAGCGCGAGGAGGAGCGGCCAGATCGGCGCGAGGACGACCGTCCAGAACACCACCCTCGCTCGAGACATCAGGTCCGCCGACCGAGGCGGTGCTGACGCCGGACGATGGCTTCGGCATGGCGTCGCCGGTCGTCGTCGGTCGCAAGCGCGAGCATGGGAATGGGGCGCGGCTTGCCGTGCTCATCGACCGCGACGAACGTGAGGTAGGCCTTGGTCGTGTAGCGCCGCTCGCGGGTGCGCATGTTCTCGGCGTCGACGCGCACGCCTATCTCCATCGACGTGCGCCCCGCGTAGTTGACGCTCGCGCGGAGCGTGACGACCTCACCGACGTGGATGGGCGTCAGGAAGTGCAGCGCGTCGATGGAGGCGGTGACCACGGCGCCGCCCGAGTGCCGCATGGCGGCGACGCTGGCGGCGATGTCGATCCACTGCATGACCTTGCCGCCGAAGATCGTGCCGTGCGCGTTGGTGTCACCAGGAAGCACGAGCTCCGTCATCTCGCAGCGCGGGTGCGGCTTGCCGGCACCGATGTCGTCCTGAACGCTCATGGCTTGTCCCGAAACAGGATGCTTTTCAGCTCCGCGACGCGTTGCCGTTCCTCTGCATCAAGCGTCTTGAAGCGAGCTGCCAGCTCCTTCCACTCGGCGTCGGCGCGGTCGTAGTCCTCGCGAGAGAGCTTCGGCGCGCCGGGGATCGCGAAGTAGACGTAGAGCTCGAGGTACTCGAGATAGCCCTTCATGTCGGCGTGGACAGTAGCACGCGTGACGCAGGCCACACGCGGCGCGGGGTCAACGCCGCCGCCATCCGTGGTAAAGGGCGCGCGTGGAAAAGTTCGTATCCCGCATGCTGGGGATCACAGCGCTCGTCTGCACGCTCGTCGTCGGGCACCCTGCCGCTGCCCGCACGTACCGGCTCGCCGACCTCCTCGAGAAGGTGGGGCGCGAGTACGCAGGTGTCCAGGCCGCGCAGGAGGGTCAGCACATGGCGGAAGCTCAGCTCTCGCAGGCCAACCGCCTGTGGGCGCCGACCGGCGAGGTGACGTTCGGCATCACAGGCTCGCCAGACATCAAGTGCACCGACGGCAACGCCTCCGGGATCGTGAGCCCCGACCAGAGGTACCGCGAGCGCAACTGCATTGCCACCACGGCCACCGATCTGCGGTCGACCAGCAAGCTCGCCATCCTGCCGCTGCACGGCGTCGCGCTGAACGTGCAGGCGCGCATCCTCCAGCCGCTCTACACGTTCGGGAAGATCGAGAGCGCGCAGGCGCTCGCGCACGCAGCCGTCGACAACGCGAAGGCGCAGGTCGAAAAAGATCGCAACGAGGCGCGCCTCAACGCGCTGCGCGCCTACTACGGCCTCAAGCTCGCGCGCGCCGCCAAGGGCACGCTCGACGACGGCAAGGGTCAGCTCGCGTCGTGGGTGACGAAGATCGACAGCGACATCGACAAGGGCAAAAGCGCGTACAGCGAAAGCGACCTCATCCGCCTCAAGATCGCACTCGACAACGCCGAGCTGGTTGGACTCGACTTCGAGCGCACGCTCGAGTTCACGCTCGGGGCCATCCGCTACCTGACCAACGATCCCGAGGCGGACATCGACGGCGACGATCTCGACGACGTCGAGCTGGTCGATCAGCCGCTCTCCTACTACCAGGACACGGCGCGTCTCCACCGCCCCGAGGCCAGGATGCTCGACGCCGGCCGCGCCGCGACTGCCGCCAATCGCAGGCTGCAGATCGCGCAGATGCTGCCGGACCTCGGGCTCGCGACCTCCGTCGGCTACGGCCTTGCGACGGGCGTCGACGATCCGCAGAACGCCTTCGTGAACCGGCCAAACTTCCTCGGCGCGGGCCTCGCGCTGGTCGCCCGGCAGCCGCTCGACTTCGCGCTCAAGCTCGGCCGGTACGACGAGGCCAAGGCGCAGGAGCGCCAGATGGCGGCCCGCCGCGATCAGGCCCTCGGAGCCATCGGCCTCGAGATCCGCAAGGCCTGGCTCGACACTGTCGAGGCGAAGGGCCGCGGCAAGGTCCTCGCCCACGCGGAGAAGATCGCGCGCGGCTGGTACCACGCGACTGATCAGGCGCTCGAGACCGGTGTAGCCGACTCCCGTGACGTGGCGGAGTCCGCTCGCAACTACGTCGAGCTACGCATCCGTCACCTGCAATCGCTGATGGATCAGAACATCGCGCTCGCGGTGCTGCGCAACTCGGCGGGCGTGCTCTAGATTTTATTCAACCGCCGCCGTGGGGCATGGCACACCCCGCGCCTTTCGCCGCGGCCGGGTCGGCGCTATGTTCGTGGCATGCGCACCGCTCTCGTCGTCGGTCTGTCCTTCGTCTGCTCGCTCGCAGCTGCCGTGCCCGCGCTCGGGCCGTCGGCGACGCTGAAGGCGAAAAACAGCGAGGTCGACAAGCTGCTGCACCAGAAGGCCGTGGTTGGCTCGTCGGAGGAGAAGAAGGTCAAGGACGACATCAAGGCCATGGCCGGCTCGCTGTTCGACTACGAGGAGCTCGCGAAGCGCTCGCTCGCCGACCACTGGGCCACGCTGAAGCCTGCGCAGCAGACCGAGTTCGTGAGCACGCTCAAGCAGCTCATCGAGCGCAGCTACACGCGCCAGCTCAGGAGCAACATGGACTACAAGGTCGCGTACACGGGCGAGCAGCTCGCAGGCAAAGAGGCCACCGTCACGAGCGTCGTGAAGGTGAAGACCAGGGGCAAGGACACCGACGCCGAGATCGTCTACAAGATGAAGGAGTCACCGAGCGCGTGGCTCGTGTACGACGTGATCACCGATGAGGTCAGCTTGGTGCGCAACTACCGGACGCAGTTCGGCAAGATCATCAACGAGAAGGGCTACGACGAGCTCATTCGCAAGATGAAGTCGAAGCTCGACGAGACCGCCAAGTAGCTCGCGTGCGCCTCCTTCTCGCGCTCGCGCTGGCAGGTTGCGCGCAGCCGAAGGCCTTCTTTTCCGAAGAACCCATCCCGCTCTCGCTCGCGGGGCCCGGCGGCGGGCTCATCGGTGTCGGCATTGCAGGTGACGAGCCGCAGAGCGCTCCGATGCTCGTCGATACCGGCGCACCGATCACCGGCTATTCCGACGGCACCGGCGTCATGCGGGCCACCCGTGGCTCGCTCGAGCTCATCTCCGACGCAACCATCCCTCGCCTGCGCATCGACGACATCCAGCTCTTCGTCGCGCCGTTCGGTGCGAGCGGACTCGACACCGCCGTGGCGACGTCGGGCGTCCTCGGGGGCGACAACCTCCAGCACTTCGTGCTCGGGCTGCGGTACCAGCCTGCGCCGACATTGACGCTCACCGACCAGCTCGTGCAGACGCAGTGTGACCTGTCGCGGCGCTGCGCGGCCGTGCTGCCGTTCTCGCTCACCGGTGGGCGCCAGCTCATCGATCTCGGTGACGACGTCTTTCACTACACCGCGAGCTACGTGCTCGTGGACGCGTGCCTCGAGGCTGCGCTCGACCCGCTCGAGCCCGCGCTCACGTGCTCGACGATCCCCGGCTGCGCCACGGCACCCGACGTCGCCGCCTGCGAGGCCGACTACCAGCGCTACGTCCCTCACGGCGTCGACATCCGGCTCGCGGTGTCCACCGGGTTTCCAGGGCTCGGCATCGGCGCGTCCGCGTACGACCGGCTCGGGCACACTCCCACGGCCGGCCAGCTCCTCACGGCGGGCGGCCACACGCTGTCCCTCCCCTCGCAGCTTGCGCCCATGACCGTGGCGCAGGCGACGCTCGGCATTCCCGCCACGTCGTCACACGACGGCGCCGCGCGCGCAGCGGTGACGCTCGTGCAGCTCGACGGTTTCTTCGGCGCGTGTGCCACGGTCGCACGGTCACGGCGCCTGAGGCGCGTACAGCCGGAGCACCTGCCGCTGCCCGTGCTGCTCTCGGGAGAGGTGAATCCCGAGAACACGTGCCTTCGCAAGCCCCCGAACCGCAACGCCGGTGATCCGCGCAACGACGTGCTCGACGAGCTCCTCGTGAGCTGCAGCAAGAAGTCGGGCTCGACCGGGAACTGCGACGACACCAGCTCGAACGCGCATACGAACGCGT
Organism: Myxococcales bacterium; assembly: GCA_043729375.1. Lineage (GTDB taxonomy): Bacteria > Myxococcota_A > Polyangia > Palsa-1104 > Palsa-1104 > JBDTCO01. The sequence goes on along the minus strand of JAYTLP010000234.1, from coordinate 8,750 downwards.
ACGTCGACATCTCTGGCACGGTGCCCATCATCCTGCTTCCCGACACCGCGCTCGCGCTCCAGAGCATCAACGCCGACGTCAGGCCGCAGAGCGCCGCAGTCGAGGGCATCATCGGAACCGAGGTCCTTGCGCGCATGGCCACGACCATCGACTACGCCAACAACCGCATCGTGATGACCTGCACCGACCCGAGCTGCCGCACATTCCCTCGTCAGGGTCACGGCACCGCCTGTGAAGCCCCGACCGGTGACGACGTCTTCGGCGGCGGCACTGCGCGCATCGTGGCTGGCACCGGCTGCGCGCCCGAGTGAGCTACCTCGACGGGCGCTTCCGGCTCGGGGCCAACTTCTGGTCACGACAGCATGGGCCTCGCATGTGGTCCCGCGGCGACGACTGCTCGGCGGAGCTCGCGCAGGCGCGCGCCATTGGCCTCGACCTGCTGCGGATCTTTGCGTTCGTGCCCGACTTCGTGCTCGGTCATCCGGGCGCGTACAGCATCGCCGCGGAGCCGATCGCGCGCATGCAGCAGCTCGCCGCAAGCGCTGCGGAGCATGGGCTCGCGCTGGTGCCCTCTCCCCTCGTGGGGCACATGTCCGGCGCCAACTTCGATCTGCCCGGTTCCGAGGGACGCTCGCTCTTCGACGACGACATCGCGGCTGGCGTGCAGCTGCTCGTGGAGGGCGTGGCGCGGGCGCTTTCGAAGAGCGCGGCGATTGCAGGGTATGCGCTGACGAACGAGCTGCCGCTATGGGCAGGCATGCACGAGGGTAAGCACTACCCGCCAGCGACGGTCACGAGCTGGTGCGCGCGCATGGTAGCCGCGGCGCGGGCCGCGCACCCGGGAGTGCCCGTGGGGCTCGGCGACGGCCTCATGGGCGGCTTCCCGAACGCGCTGCTCGCGCCGCTGGTCGACTTCGTCGGCCCGCACGTCTACGAGGCGGATCCGGACGCGTTGCGCTGGGGTCACCGATACGATCACGCGCTCCGGCGTGCCGCGCTTCTCGGCCGACCGATCGTGCTCGAGGAGTTCGGTGGGTCGTCTGCCCAGGTGGGTGACGAGGAGCACGCGGACCTGTGGAACGAAGCGCTCTTCGCGGCGTTCACGCTCGGTGCCTGCGGCGCAATCGGGTGGTGCTGGAGCGACTTCCCGGTCGAGACGGTGGGCCGTGAGGTGCCGTACGAGCATCATCCGTTCGAGCTGTCGTTCGGGCTCACGCGGGCGGACGGCAGCGAGAAGCCGGCAACGCGCGTGGTCCGTGCCTGGCGCACGCTGCTCGATGGCTTGCCCGACGCGCCCTGTGTGCCCGCGCCCTCTCGCGTGACGCTCGTGCGCTCGAGCTACGTCGACGGCGAGTATCCCTTCTCCTGGGCGGACCGCGGGCTCATGGAGCGCGCCGAGCTGACCGCGCTGACGCTGGCCGATCAGGCGGGCCTCGCGCCAGTGCTGCGCGGCGAGGACCGCGTCGAGGGCGACCTCATCCTCGTGCCGTCGACGCAGCGCCTGCTCACCTCTACCTGGCTCGAGCTCGAGCGGCGCGCCAACGAGGGTGCGACGGTGTACTGGTCGTGGTTCGGCGGAGACCACCTCTTCCACCAGAGCGCGTGGTGCCCGATCTTCGAGCGGCTGACCGGCTGCAGGCACACGCTGCGCTACGGCGTCCTCGACCTGCCGGAGGAGGCCCTCAAGCTCGACGGCGTGCTGGTGGGCCTGCCGCCCTTGCCGACGGGGGCTTTCGCCGTCCGGCAGGGTGGCGAAGGCGCGGCCGCGGCAGCGTACCTGCCGATTGTCCCGCTGGACGATACGGTGCGCGTGCTGTCGAGAGACGCGTCGGGGCGGCCGATGCTCGTCGAGCGACCGCTCGGGCGCGGGCGCGTCGTGTTCTGCGCGGCGCCCCTCGAGCGATACGCGGCGCGGCTGCCCGACGGAACGACGCGCGGCCTCGCGCTGCTCTATCGGGTCCTGCGCGAGGTTGCGGGGCTCGGCCCGCCGCGCACGTACGACCTCGAGCCGTCGGAGGTGCTGTGCGTGCGCGAGGTCTCCGTCGCGGACGTCGACCTGACGGTGGTCATGAACCGCGGCACGCTGCCGGTGCCGCTCCCGCTGCCGCTCCCGCTCGTCGACGGCGCTAGCGCAAAGCCGCGCTGGTCGTCTGCACCTCTCGGTCCGCTGCTGGGCGGCAAACAGATCGTGATCTTCGACGGTGCCCGAGCGCGAACTTATTGACACGAAGCGCGAGGGGTACTATTCAAGCGGCCCTGCATCCCGCGAGGATGGCGGAACTTGGTAGACGCGCTGGCCTAAGGAGCCAGTGGGTAAAACTGTGGGGGTTCGAGTCCCCCTCCTCGCACAAGGTCTCTGCTTGACGGGCAGCACGAGATGCCCGACCTCGACGCATCCGCGAACCTCGACGCCGCCGTCCGACGCTGGGCGACTCAGCGCTGCTCGAGCGACCACGGTGCAACACCTGCCCGCATCGCCGCCTTCGAGCGCCGAGATGGCGTCGTGTTCCCATCGGACATGCGCGCCTGTTGCGAGCCTATCGACGGCATGCTCGTGATGGACGCGAACCTCAGGATCAGGCCGACTTTCAGGCCGCGGGCAGCGTGTTCACCCTGTACCAGCCGCTGCAGTACCACACGATCACGGCGGCGCAGGTGCGCATGCAGTACGTCGACCTCGAGGGCTCGTCCTCGCCCTGAACGCGTGCTGCACGCTATGGTGTACGCGGTGGATCCTCTCCGGTGCTTCGTTTCGAGGCTCATGACTTCACTCCGGTCGTGCTCGTGACGCGTCGGGCTCTCACACGCCGACTCCCGGGCATCACCACGTCGGTGTTTGCGGAGATGAGCGCGCTGGCGCGCAAGCACGACGCGGTGAACCTCGGCCAGGGCTTCCCGAACTTCGACGGGCCCGAAGAGGTCAAGCGCGCGGCGATAGCCGCCATCGAGGCAGGCCACAACCAGTACGCGCCGATGGCGGGTGTTCCCACGCTGCTGGCGGCGGTGGCGGCGCACCAGCAGCGCTTCTACGGACTCGACTTCGATCCTGCCTCCGAGATCACAGTGTATGCGGGTGCGACGGAGGCGCTCAGCTCCACGCTCGCGGCGCTGCTCGATCCGGGCGACGAGGTGGTGCTCTTCGATCCGATCTACGACTCGTACCTGCCGTGTATCGCGCTGGCTCAGGCGGTGCCCCGCGTGGTCGTGCTCGACCCGCCGCGATTCCACATCGACGCCGCAGCGCTCGACGCCGTCATCGGCCCGCGCACGCGCGCGCTGATGCTCAACACGCCGACCAACCCGTCGGGGCGTGTGCTGTCGCGCGAGGAGCTGGAGATCATCGCGGCGGCCTGCGTGCGCCACGACCTCATCGCGATCACCGACGAGGTCTACGAGCACCTCGTCTTCGAGGGCGCCCACGTGCCGCTCGCGTCGCTGCCCGGCATGCGCGACCGGACCGTCACCGTCTCCTCCGCGGGCAAGACGTTCAGCCTCACCGGCTGGAAGATCGGCTGGACGTGCGCGGCGCCTCCGCTCACCGACGCGCTGCGCATGGTGCACCAGTTCGTCACGTTCGCGGTCGCGACGCCGTTCCAGCACGCCGCCGCCGTCGCGCTCGCAGCGCCGGACCGCTACTACGAGACGCTGCGCGACGACTACCGTGCGCGTCGTGACAAGCTGTGCCGCGGCCTCGCCTCGCTGGGCTTCGCGGTCACGCCCCCCGAGGGCACGTACTTCGCGCTAGCGGATATCCGGCCGCTGGGCTTCACCGACGACGTCGTGTTCTGTCGCCGCCTCGTCGAGCACTTCGGTGTCGCGGCGATCCCGTACAGCGCCTTCGGCACCGACGGGAGACATCGTCACCTCGTGCGCTTCGCGTTCTGCAAGGACGACGCAACGCTGGACGAGGGCCTGCGGCGCCTTGCACGGCTCAGGTGAGGAACTTGTTGCGCTGAGCCGTGCTCGGGACGGCGCACGCGTCGAGCTTTCCGAAGAGGCGGTAGCGCACGCGCGCGACGAACCGGTAGCCGAGGTCCGTCACGAACGCCGGCAGATACGAGAGCCACCCGGCCGCGCGCCAGGCTCCACCGAGCCGGGACAGCGCGAAGAAGACCGCGCGCGAGCGCTCGTGAAGCTTCTCTTCGGGGGTGTCGAGTCCTTCGATGACGAAGACCGTGTCCATGCGACCGGGATCGCGCGCGTGGCGTGCGAGGAGCTCGGTGGCGTACGGGCTCTGGAGCGCGGCGAAGCGCAGCACGTCGCAGCGATCGCGTCTCAGAAGGAACTGCACGAGCCGATCACACAGGCCACACAGGCCGTCGAACAGGACGAGGGTCACGCGCCCGCTACTTCGACACGTTGAGGACGAAGGCCAGCGTATCGCCCGCCATCACGACGTCGGCGAGGCCGTCACCGGTGAAGTCCGCGACCACGAGCTCGCGCACGTTCTGCTGCGCGGAGAACGCGCCCGCGGGCTCGTACCCTGCCGCCGTGCCGCGGAAGGTGAACAGCGACTCGCCATCGGTCGCGACCACATCCGACGCGCCATCGCCATCGAGATCGCCGCTGCCGATCGCGGCGAGCTTCGCCATCGTCAAGGTGCCCGCACTCGCAAAGGTGCCGTCACTCGCACCGCGCATGACGCCGAGCGTGTTGCCCAGCACGATCACGTCGAGCGTGCCGTCGCCACGTCGGGCCAGCGCCATCGTCGACGGGAAGGCGACCGACACGGCCTGGATCGGCAGCGTCTGGAACGTGTGGTCGGGCAGCTGGAGGAACACGCTCAGCGCGGAGTTCTTCCCGAGCACGATGACGTCCTGCAAGCCGTCGACGTTGACTTTCGCCGCACCTGCGTGGAGCGCGCCGGGCGCCGAGTAGGTGGCGCTCGCAGAGAACGTCCCGTCGCCGTGCCCGCTGAAGACGCGGACGTTGCTCGAGGTGGTGTCGGCATCGCTGGAGCCATCGATGACGATCGCGTCGGGGAAGGCGTCGCCGTCGAAGTTGCCGACGAGCAGATCCACTGCAGCCCCGGCAGCGGTCACGCTCATGCCGCTCGGCGTCGCGTACCCGCCGGGTTTCGTCGCGAGCGCCACGACGAGCGCGCCCGAGGGGTCCACGTAGACGACGTCCGGCTTGCCGTCGCTGTTGAGATCGGCTACGGCGGAAGCGAGAGGCCGAGTGTTGCTGGCCGCGACGATGGTCGGGCCGAAGTCGAAGTCGCCGAGCCCGTCGCCCTGGAAGAGGTTCAAGCCATGTTCGCCGTAGGTGCCGCCCAGGTCGGGCTCGCCGTCACCGTTATAGTCGTACGCGTGCACGTCGGAGAGCGCGCCCGTGACGACATGCGCCGCGTAAAGCTGCGGGCCTGGGTCGGTTCGCAAGATCGAGACGGAGCTCCCGCCCCGGTTCACGACGACGATATCGAGGTCTCCATCGCCATCGAGGTCTCCCGTTGCAAACGCGGTCTCGTTCAGGCCACCCACGTACGCGACGCCGCGGCTGTAGTCGGGCGGCGTCGGGTTGGCCGCGCCGAAACCCACATACGTACCCTGTGAATCGAGTGTGTCGACGATGTCGAGCTTGCCGTCCGCATCGAGGTCGACTGCGCCACAGTGGACTGCCAGGTTCCGGTAGCTGAGGCTGATGTCCTTTCCGTACGTCAGGTGGCCTTGTCCGTCGTTGGGAAGCACCGCGGCATCGTTGTTCATTATGCCGGCATTGAACACCGCGAGACCGTCGACCTTCCCGTCGCCCGTGAAGTCGCCGAGAGCGACGTCGGCAGGGCTGTACATCGCGGGGACCGGGTCTGCCGAGAAGAACGCGGTCGACATCGCAGTCGACGCGTTGCGGAATCCGACGACCAAATTGGCCGTGACGGCGACCAGGTCGGGATACGGGCCGGCGTCGAGCAGCGCGACGTGCAGGCGCTTGACGCCCCCACCGGCGGCGAGCGTCAGGTCGGCCTTCTGGGCGTTGAAGTGGATGAAGACGTCAGGGGTCTGACTCGACGCAGATGCCACGTCGAGGGCACCGTCCTGGTCGAAGTCGGCGACGGCGATGCTGCTGATGTCGGCGAGCGTCGTGACGGTGATCTTGTTCGGAAACCCGCCCTGGCCGTCGGCGACGTAGCAGACGACCTTGCCGCTCGTCGAGTCTGCGACGAGCAGGTCGGCGTGACCGTCGCCGTTCCAGTCCGCGACGACCACGGCTGCCGGAGTGCCCGCGAGCGTGGCGGAGAACGAGGCCTTCGCCGGGAACGAGCCGTCGGCGCTCTGGGTGAAGACCTCGACGCGGTTGGACGCGGTGCTGACCACCGCGAGGTCCAGCCGTCCGTCCGCGTCGAGCTGACCGACCGCGACATCGACGGGCGATTGGCTCGTGCGAACGAGCGTGGCCGTGCGCAACGCGATGACCTTGCCGGTGGGTCCCGGCGACGCCAACGTGACGCTGCCGGAGGACGTCTTGCCGGGTGAGAGGCCGATTGCAGAGCTGGTCCCGCGCGCGACCACCTTGCCGGTCGCGTCCGTCGCGACGAGCTGCAGTGTGACACTCGTGGTCGACGAGAGCGGGCGATACACCGCGCGCTCGACCCGCTTCGCTCGACCCGCGCCGAGCGACACCTGCGCGTCGTAGCTCTCGCCGGCGACGGCGATTATCTCGAGGGTGGTGACCGACGCGAGCTGCAAGTCGGTCACGGTGGAGTCGAAGGTGGCGGTCAGCGTGACGCCGAAGCCGGCGCTGCCCCGACACCCCGCGGCGAGCACGCCGATCAGGACAGCAAAGAGCAGCGATCGCGCGCGGTCCATGTGGGGCCATCTTACACCTGGCAGGCGTGCCCTTGACGGCGCTCGAACCGGAGTGATATCTACGGTTCACTTGAAATTGAAAACCGTTATCGTTTTCATTGGGGATACTTCGCGATGCGCCTTCACGACCTCTGCGTCACCACCCTCTGCATTTTCGGGCTCGCCGGCTGCGGGGACACGAGCGCGTCGCGGACCCAGGCCGTCCTCGACAACTACGCCACGAACCTCTTCTCCGCGTACTCGGACAGCGTGACGGACGCGCAGGCGCTGCAGACGAGCGTCGAGGCGTTCCTCGGCGCACCGACCGAGGCGAGCCTCGCCGACGCCCGGACCGCGTGGGTCGCGTCCCGCGCGCATTACATGCTGGTCGAGGGCGCGCGCTTCTACGACGGCCCGATCGATCGCCATCCGCCCGACCACGAGGCGGCGCTCAACTCGTGGCCGCTCGACGAGGCGTACGTCGACTACACGACGATGGGGACGACCATCGACGACACACAGGGAATCATCAACAACCCGTCGGCGCTGGCGACCATCACAGCCGCGGGCCTCGACGCGCTCAACGCGCAGGGTGGTGACCACAATATTTCGGACGGCTATCACGCTGTCGAGTTCCTGCTGTGGGGTCAGGCGCTCGTCGCGGTCGGCCCCGGTACGCGCCCCGCCACCGACTACGCCCCGGGGGGCCCGCGGCCCAACGTGGATCGTCGCGCGGCGTACCTTCGCGCCGCGGTGAGCGGGATCATCGCGCACCTCGAGGCCGTGCGCGACGGCTGGGCACCGGGCGCGACGTATCGCCTCTCGTTCACGTCCGGCGGCAAGGCGTCGCTCGGGCTCGTCCTCACGGGCCTCGGCAAGATGAGCAAGGGCGAGCTCGCCGGTCAGCGCATCGACGCGCCGTACCAGTCGAAGTCGCGCCGCGATCAGCACGACTGCTTCTCGAGCCAGACGCTCGTCGACTACACGCGCGATGCCCAGGGCCTCCTCGACCTCTACCACGGACGTTATGGTGACAACACGACCGGCCCGGGCATCGACACCCTCGTCGCCGCGGCCGACCCCGGCGCGGACTCGAAGCTCGCGTCGCAGATGAGGAGCTCGGTGATGCTCATGCAGGCAATCCCGGCGCCGTTCGAAGCGTCGATCGTCGGCGTGGACAATGGGGTCGGGCGTACGTCGATCAAGTCGGTCGTGACGTCGCTCCGTGCGCAGGGTGACGAGATCGCGAGCGCGGCGTCGAAGCTCGGCCTCTCGATCGTGGTCCCGGCCGAAAACTAGCCCATGCGTCGCGTCGCTCTCCTCCTCTTCGGCCTCGCCGGCTGCGCCTCGTCGCAGGGGGGCGATCCGCTGTCCGGCGGCGCCACGACGACGAGCGACAGCACGGCACTCGCCTACACGCAGGCCGCGCCCAACCTCGGGGGAACCCAGCTCGACCAGTTCAACCTCGGGCACGCGATCTTCAACCAGAACTGGGTGCAGGCGCCCGCGACGACGTCCGACATGGATGGGCTCGGCCCCATCTTCAACCAGCGCTCCTGCTCCGCGTGTCACTCGCACGACGGTCGCTCCGCGCCGTTCGCCACGAGCGGCGAGATGCTGGGGCTGCTCGTGCGCGTGAGCGTCGACGGCACGGACCCGCACGGCGGCCCGCTCGGCGACGACATCTACGGCACGCAGGTCCGCCCGTACGGGGTCCTCAAGGTGCCGGGCGACGCGACGCCGCAGGTGACGTATGTCGAGGCACCGGGCACGTATGCCGACGGCACGCCCTACTCGCTCGCGGTGCCGACGCTGGCCATGACGGCATGGGGCTACGGCGCGCCAGGCCAGCCGCTGCACACGTCGGTACGCACGGGCGATGCCGTCTTCGGTCTCGGGCTGCTCGAGGCGGTCCCGGAGACCGACCTCCTCGCCGGCATCCGCAGCAACGATCCCGACGGTGTCCGC
>JAYTLP010000233.1:0-6494 GCA_043729375.1 Myxococcales bacterium | reverse complement strand
CGTCGGGCGGCGCAGGCAGCGCCCGCCGGTCGAGCTTGCCGTTGGTGGTGACGGGAATCTTCTCGATGCCGACGAAGACAGGGGGCACCATGTGAGGCGGGAGCCGACGACGAGCCAGGCCGCGCAGTCCGGCGACATCGAGCGCGTCCATGCCGTCGCGCGAGACCACGTACGCGACGAGCCGATTGCCTCCGCGTCCCTGCTCCTGCACTGCCACGACCGCATCTTGCACCGAGGCATGCTCGCGCAGCACGCTCTCGATCTCGCCGAGCTCGATGCGGAAGCCACGCAGCTTCACCTGATGGTCGATGCGCCCGAGGTACTCGAGCGCGCCGTCTTCGCGCCAGCGGGCGAGGTCGCCGGTGCGATACATGCGAGCACCGCCGCCGCGCTGCGCGTCGGGAACGAACTTCTCCGCGGTGAGCGGCGCGCGACCGTGGTAGCCCCGACCGACGGCGATGCCGCCGATGCAGAGCTCGCCGATGACGCCGACCCCGACGACTTCGAGCGCGCCGTTCACGACGTATATCGAGACGTTCGCGATGGGCCGGCCGATGGGGACTGCGCTCTCTCCGGGCTGGCATGTCCACGCGGTGACGTCGACGGCTGCCTCGGTGGGCCCGTAGAGATTGTGCAGCGCCACCGCCTTCGGCATGCGCTCGAAGAAGCGCTGCGCGAGATCCACGGGCAAGGCCTCGCCGCTGCACAGGACGCGGCGCACCGACGAGCAGCGCGTGAGCGTGCCGCTCTCGAGGAACACGGCGAGCATGGACGGGGAAAAGTGCAGAGTCGTCACGTTCGTGTCGCGCACCAAGCCGGTGAGGTACTCCACATCGCGGTGGCCGTCGGGCCGTGCAAGCACCAGGCGCGCTCCGTTGATGAGCGGCCAGAAGAACTCCCAGACGGAGACGCCGAAGCCGAACGGAGTCTTTTGCAGCACGACGTCGTCGCGGGTGAGGCCGTACGCGCCGTTCATCCACACGATGCGGTTGTCGATTGCCTCGTGCGTGTTCATCGCGCCCTTGGGTCGACCCGTCGAGCCCGACGTGAAGATCATGTACGCGAGGCTCTGCGGGAGCGCGCTACCGACGATGGGCGCGGTGCTGTGCTCGGCCCATTCATCTCCGTCGAGCAGAACAGCGGTGGCGAAGAGCCGCGCGTGGCGCTTTTGGGCGACGACGAGCGCGACGCCCGAGTCCGCCACCATGAAGTCGAGCAGCTCGGGCGGGTTGCCGGGGTCGAGGGGGACGTACGCGCCGCCGGCCTTCAGGATCGCGAGGAGCGCGATCACCATCTCGAAGGAGCGCTCGGCGCAGACACCGACGAGCACGTCCCGGCGAATGCCACGCGCGCGTAGCAGGTGGGCGAGCTGGTTCGAGCGCTCGTCGAGCTCGCGGTAGGTGAGCTCGCTGCCTTCGAAGACGAGGGCGACGGCGTTCGGCGTCTTTGCGGCGTGGGCGCCGAAGCGCTCGTGCAGGTACGCGGGCGACGGGCTCAACTCAGAGTCCGGCCTTGCCGTTCAGGATCGCCGTGGCGCGGAGCTTCGCGAGCTCTGCGAACGGCACGGTCGTGCCGCTTCCCGCGTCGAAAACGCGACGCGGCGCCGTGATGTTGTCGACCATGATCTGGCCTCGACCAGGCGCGACGTACGGGGCGACGATCGCCACGTCGCCCACCGGGATCGGCGAGAACGCGCTTGCTGTGACGACATCGTGTGCTGCGAGCGCCGCGTAGACGCTGCCCGCGATCTGCGGTCCGAGCACGGGCAGCAAAACGACCGCCTTTGCCGCATGTGCGCGGTCGACGAACGTCGAGCGCGCCGCGCCGACCTCGGTCGTGACGACGCGATCGCCGGCTCGCAGGCGGTCGGCGAGCGCCGCATCACCTGCGGTGACCACGATGCGAGCACCTGCGGGCTCGGCCGATACGGGCGTGACGCCCCGTGCACGCAGCGCCGCGCAGACGACCTCCAGCCGTGCTTCGTCCGGAATCCACACGGGCGCCGTGGGTGCCAGCGCGGAGACCAGCGCGATGGTGGCGTCGTTCACCATCGACTCGAAGGACATGGTGAGCGTGGCGCGCTTGCCCTTCGGGAGCGCCGGCCACGAAGCCAGAGCCGCGTCATAAACGACGACGTCGGGCAGCCGGTCGGTCAGCTCGGCGAGCGAGCTCTGCTGCACCGGCACGGACAGACCGGTGAGGTCCCCCGATTCCCACGCGAGCACGCCGCCGAGAAAAAAGCGCGACGCGTCGACGAGATGGAGCACGCTCGTCTTCCTGCACCTCAGGCCGCGCGTGTAGAGCGCAGCGGTCTGCGCACCGAAGTCGACCTTGGTCTCGCGCATCGTGGCGTCGCGGAGGCGCTCGACGAGCGCGCTGGGTGCCACGCGTGGCGGACGCTGCGGAATCGCCTCGAGCGCCGCGGTGACGACGCTGTCGGTGAAGGCGTCACGCGTCGCGAGGTCGAGGCGCTTGGCCTCGTTGCCGACGCGAAGGAGGAGCTGACGAAAGTCACGCTGCTGCTCCGCGGCGATCTTGCGCAGTGGCGGCAGCGCACGCGAGTGGATCCCGGCGGCGCCGGAGACGAAGAACGTCGGATCGTTTCCCTTCTCGGCGAACAGCGGCCGCGCCAGGTCGCCGAGCGAGAGGACCAACTGCGAGTCGATGCCGAGCTCGTGCCCGAGCTGCTGCAGCGCGAGCACCATCACCTCCGTCGCCGGGTTGCCCGTCGCGCGACCGATGCCCTGCAGCGTGCTGTCCACGAACGTGGCGCCGCCCTCCATCGCGGCAAGGCTGTTGGCGACCGCAAGGCCGCTGTTGTTGTGCGCGTGGAAGCCGGTGGCGGAGCCGCTCAGCTCACCGATGGCGCGGACGTACGACTTCACCTCCGCGGGCTGCATGCCGCCGAAGGAGTCGACCACGTAGAACCAGTCGTTGCCGTGCTTGGCCGCAAGCTTCGCGCCCTCGGCGACCTTTTTGATGGGCACCACGACGGTCTGCATGAGGTTGATGGACGCGATCATGCCGTGGTGCTTGATGCGCTCGACGAACGGGAGCCAGAACGACGGGTCCGCAAACACCTCGGGCGTGAGCGCGAGGCGGACGAAGCTCACGCCGAAGGGCGCGATCTCGTCGATGCTGTCGAGCTGTGTGAAGTCGCGACCGGCGACGAGCAGCACGCCGAACTTCGACTTCTTCACGACGGACTGCGCGGCTTGCAGGTGCTCTTCGTCGGTGGACGCGGCGATCGGGAGCTGACGATGCTTCGCTCCCCACTTCCCGGCACCGACGCCGTTGCCGTGACAAACCTCGATGAAGCTGAAGCCGGCCTCGTCGAGCGCAGACGCGATCACCGCGGTATCGTCGGCGGTGAACTGGTGGTCGACCTCGTACCCGCCGTCGCGCAGCGTGGTCTCGAGGATGTGGACCGGCTTCGTGTGCACGCTCAAAGCTTACCTCTACGTAGACGACTTTGTACGATCGACCCAGGCCTCCAATGTGGGTACGACGATGTCCGCCCCTGCGTTGCGTAAGTCGGCTTCGCTGTACGAGCCGGTCGCGACGCCAACGGCCCGTGCCCCGGACGCGTGGGCAGCGTCGATGTCGCGCGGCGTGTCCCCGAGTACCCAGATCTGGGTCTTCGGCACGCGCGGTTGTCCCAGAGAAGCGGCACGGGCATGGCCGCGCTCGATGGCGATGGCGACGAGAGCCTCCCGCGCGTGGGCATCGGAGCCGTAGCCACCGAACGCGAAGCGATGCCACAGCTTGCCGTGCTCGAGCTTGCGCCGCGCGCCGGCCTCGAGGTTGCCGGTCTGCAAGCCGATGTGCACGCCGAGCGCCTCGAGGTGCGCGAGCGCCCGCTCCACCCCGGGCAGGACCTCGTAAGCGCCGGTGGTGAGCTCGTGGTCGAGGTTGGCGAGGTATGCTGCGAACACGCGGGCACGATCTTCGTCGGTGGGCTCCGCACGTCCCGCTGCCGCGAACGCCTCCTGGAGGATGAGGGGATCGGTCTTGCCGTCGAGCCTGATCCCGGAGAGGCCTTGCGGAAGGTCGCAGGTCTCGACGAGCGCACGCTCGAACGCGCGCCGCCCCGTGCCGTGCGCCGCGATGAGGGTGCCGTCGATGTCGAAGAGGTAGATCAAGTGCCCGCCTGCTGGACGAGCCGGACGAGGAGCTGGCTCAGCGACGAGAAGTCATCGGCGGGTGGCAGCGTGCGCCCGCGGAAGCACGCGCCACGTTGCGGCCACACGCCGATCCAGCCTTCGACGTGCGCGAGCAGCCGCCCACGCATCTCCGTGGCCAGCGCGGCTGTGCCCGCGCCTCGGTGGTCCCGCACCACGAAGCGGTCGTCGAAGGGAGCGTCATCGGTGGCCACGATCGGACCGGGCGCAGCGGGCCCCAGCGAGGTCGCGTCGCGGGTGGAAAGCGACAGCGGCGGCGCTCGCTCCGGACGCTCGCCGACGGTCAGCTCGACGCGCGTGATGAGCGACCGCCGCCGCTCGACGACGAGCTGCCCCGGGTACCCGCCGGCCGTGAAGCCGAGCCGCGCCGCCTCCCGGCCCGACTCTCCCACGACGGTCACCTGCGTGGCGCTGAGGTGCGTGGCGACTCGACGCAGCAGCTCGTCGAGCGCGGCGCGCGACATCGCCGGTGGCACGGTGCGCGCGAGGGACTCGAGGAGGCACATGAAGCCGAGCGCCGAGGAAGCGAGCTGGTATGGCAGCTCGAGCTGCAAGCCGACGAGACAGACGAGCAGGAGGCCGACGCCTCGCAACCGGTCGGTGCCGGGAGACGCGAGGAGCGCCGTGATGGTGTACGCGAAGCTCGCTGCCCCGAGGGCGTACACCGGCAACGTCCACACGCCGAACGGGATGGCGACACCGACGCCGATGCCTGTGATGCGTGCGACGAAGCTCCAGTCGAGGCGGCCGAGCACGAGCGCGGTACAGAGCACGACGGCCCCGGCCCCGCTGGCAATCGGACTGCGCCTGGTCGACGGCGGGAAGAGCAACGGCGCGAGCAGACCCGCGAGCACGAAAGCGCCACCCGCCAGCTCGCCGAGGCCGCTCGCGCGCGGATCGAGCAGGCCCGGCGGCGAGAACCGCTGGAAGAGGTTGGCCACGAGCATCATCACCACGGGTGTGGCGAGGAGCGCGATGCCGAGGCGGTTGCGCCGACGCACGGGGACAGCGAGCGCCCCGAGCGCGACGATGACGACGAGGGACAGAGTGCTCACATAGAGGTAGACCTGAAGTCGGACAGGGAGCCGGAGCCACACCCCTCCTGCCGCGAGCGCGCAGGTCATGCCGCCGATGACGGCGAACGAGAGCCGCAGCGCGCGGAGTTGGCCTGCCTGCGCGACGATGCGAATCAGCGCCCAGCCGAGCAGCAGCGTGGAAAGTACCGAAGCGAGCTCGAACGAGAGCCGTGCGGGCACGTCGATGCGGCCGAGCACGCCTGCCGCGCCGGGGTCGATGCGGACGAGCCGCGCTGCGATGCGGTTCAGCCACAGCTCGAGGAACAGGATCGCGCTCAGCAGCGCGACGAGCGAGAGGCGCGAGCCGGACGGCGGCACACGCGGTATCACCGCCGGGGTATCGGTCACGGCGTGATGGTGGTCCCGGCACCCAGGTGGCCGCAAGCGGCATGGTCGGACCCGAAAACTTGCGCCGCGCGTGCCGCCGCTCGAAACTACATTGGCTTACATGGTGCGACTCATCCCCTTCTTGCTGGCCGGGCTCAGTCTCGGGTGGGCTGCGCCCGTCGCTGCCGCCGCGACCGAGGTCAGCGTGGCGAGAGCCGACGTCGTGATCGATCCGGGCCACGGTGGCACCAACACGGGCTCGCCGGGCCGCGGCACGCTGCTCGAGAAGCAGGCCACGCTCACCATCTCGAAGGCGGTCGCACGCGAGCTGCGCGAGGCAGGGCTGGTGGTCGCGCTCACGCGCACGCGCGACGAGTACGTGCCGCTGCGTGCGCGGGCCCGCCTTGCCAATGCGCTGGCGCCGCAGTGCTTCGTCAGCATCCACACGAACGCCTCGCCCGACCACTCGCGCCACGGCATCGAGACGTACCTCCTGTCCCGCGACGCCATCGACATCCACTCGCGCCTCGCCGCGCAGCTCGCGGCCGACGACGGCGCCGCCATCCTCGCCGAGCAGCGCGTTCTCGCCACGGCACGTGCCTCGCTGCAGCTCGCCGGCATCGTCCAGAAGCACCTGCTCGGCGGCGCTTCGACCGTCGACGGAAGCAGCTACTTTCCAAGCGACCGCGGCGTCCGCCAGGCCTCGCACGACGTTCTCGCCGATGCCGAGGTCCCGGCGATCCTCGTCGAAGCGGGCTTTCTCGATCACCCGGTCGAAGGGCGCGTCCTCGCGAGCGCCGCCGGTCAGGCTGCGACGGCGCACCTCATTGCGAGCGGCATCCTGGCGTTCGTTCGCCAGCGGCAGGCTCGGCAGCTCGCCACCGCCCGACCGGAGCCCCCGGTCGCGTAT
>JAYTLP010000232.1:0-9226 GCA_043729375.1 Myxococcales bacterium | reverse complement strand
CGGATCTCGCGCGTGACCTTGCCGCGCGTCTTCTCCCACGTGACGCCGCCGAGCTTGTCGACCTTCGGCGTGACGCCGTCCGCCCCCGCGTAGGCCGCGACCTCGCCGAGCCGCCAGACGGGCAGGTACAGCGCGCCGCCGTCGTACTCGAGGTGCAGGAAGTCGACGCTGATTGCCTCCTCGCCTGCGCGCGCGGCCTTGAGTGGCAGCTTGGTGAGGCCTCGGTAGATGCCGACCCCGTGCTTGACGTGCACGACCGGGTTACCTGGCTCGAGGTTCTTCAGCGCATCGCGCTGGAAGCCCGCCGAGGCTCGCTTCGGCGCGCGTCGCACGCTCTTGTCGCCGAAGATCTCGCTCTCCGCGACGAGCGCCGTCCGATCCTGCGGCAGATGGAAGCCGCGCCCCAGCGAGCCGACGGCGATCGACACCTCGCCTTCGGACCCGGACGAGATCTCCTGCCACGACGGCACCGGCCCGACCTCGGCGCGTACGCCGTACCCCGAGAGCAGCGACCGCAGCCGATCCGCGTGCTGCAGGTTCGGCGCAACGAGCCAGACGCGCGTGCCCTCTTCGGCGAGCGTCTCGAGACGGTCGACGAGAGGCCGGAGGAGCTGCTCCTGTGCCGCCGCCTTGGCCTTCTGCAGCTCGAGCCGCAGCCCTTCGAGCCGTGTGACCTCGAAGCGCACCTGCGCCACATCGTTGCCACTCGTCTCGACCAGCTCGAGCTCGCGCGACTCGAGCAACGGCCGCTTTTCGAAGAGCGCGGCGACCTCGTCGCGCGACAGGTAGAAGTCGGACGGAGGCAGCGCGAGCTTGTGGTCCTCCATGCGCGTCGCGTAACCACGCTCGTCATCGGCAGCGAGCGCCTCGACGTGATTGAGGCAGGCGTCGGGCTCCTCGACGAAGATGGTTGCGTCGGGCGGCAGGTAGTCCAGAACCGAGACGAGCCGCTCGTGGAAGGCGGGTGCGAGGGCCTCCTTGCCGAAGAAGTCCTCACCGCGCTCGATCTGCTCCACCACCGCGCGCGTCTTCGACGAGGGCTGCTCTGCCGTGTCGGCCGCGTCGCGCAGGCGCTCGCGGAGCTGGTTGCCCGGGGTGAGCACGATCTCGCGCACGGGGTGCAGGTACAGCTCTTCGATCTCGCGCAGGGTGCGCTGGGTCGCCGGATCGAACAGGCGGATCCGCTCCACCAGATCGCCGAACAGCTCGATGCGTACCGGGAAGCGATAGATCGGCGGGAAGACATCGAGCACGCCGCCGCGCACCGCGAAGGTGCCCGGGTCCTCGACGACGGGCGTGCGGAGATAACCACCGCGCGCGAGGAGCTCCACCGTCTTGTCGCGGTCGATCTCCTGCTGCACCATCACGATGTCGACGAGCGAGCCGAAGGCTGCCTTGCCGACCACGCGGCGGCGCAGCGCGTCGATGGAAGCCACCAGCACCTCGCCGTGGCCGCCGGACGGACCAGACACCTGCGAGAGACGAAACAGCGTGCCCATGCGCGAGAGCACCACGCGACGGTCGGGCGTGATGTCGGCGTAGGGGCTGGCGTCGTCCGCGGGCAGCCGCAGCACGCGAGGGGCCGCGAGGGGATCGCCGTCGTTGGCCTGCGGAAGGAAGAAGTGCAGGTCCCGCTCGAGCTGCTCCGCGCGGTCCTCGTCGGGGACGACGGCGAGCACGGGCCGTCGGTCGGTGCGCTCGGCGAGCTGCGCGAGCACCACGGCCGCGAATGATCCGCCCGCGTCGTAAATACGCGTGCGCTGGCCGGCGGCCGCGAGCCGGGCCACCTCGAGCAGCCCTTGGTGCGCACTGTACCGATCGGACATGGAGGGACCCTGGCTACAACGGGACTGCGGCCGCGACAAGGCCGATCACGTCGGATAGGCTGCCCACGATGCGTCACGTCCTGTGCACTCTTGCCGTCCTCATCGCCGCGGGCACCGTCTCTGCCGACGAGGTCGGTGCGCAGACACCTGCCCAGCTCCTCGCGAGCGCGGCAGACGAGATTTTCCGCCAGGTCTCGGCTCTCCGGGGCCTCTCCTCGAAGAGCAAGGTGTCGCGCGGAGTGCTGTCGCGCGCCCAGATCGGCGAGAAGCTCCGCGCGCGGGTCGACGAGGAGTACACCCCGACCGAGGTGAGCGCCGAGACGCGCGTGCTCCGCAGGCTCGGCCTGCTTCCGCCCGGCCTCGATTACAAGAGGCTGCTCATCGACCTGCTGATGGAGCAGGTCGCGGGTTTCTACGACCCGAAGCTCAAGCGTCTTTACATCGCCGACTGGCTCCCGCTCGACATGCAGCGACCGGCCATCGCGCACGAGCTCGAGCATGCGCTGCAGGATCAGCACTTCAACCTGCTCGCGCTGACGAAGCCGCTCAAGGACGACGGCGACCGTCAGCTCGCGCATGCGGCGCTGGTCGAAGGCGACGGCACCGCGGTGATGCTCGAGCTGCAGGCGCAGAGCATGCGGCTCCCCGTCGAGCAGCTCCCCGATCTGGTGTCGCAGCTCGGCGAGCAGCTGCTGCACGGCGCAGCCGGCCAGACGCCGATCTTCGAGAGCGCACCCACCTACGTGCGCGACACGCTCGTCTTCCCATACCTCGAGGGGCTGCGCTTCGTCATGGCGCTGCGCCGGGGCAAGCCGTGGAGCCGTATCGACGAGGTATTCCGGCAGCCGCCGTCGTCGACCGAGCAGATCCTGCACCCCGATCACTACCTGTCTCACGACGAGCCCGTGGCCATCGACGCTGCCTCGTTGACATCGCTCGCGCCGCGCAAGGAGATCCGTCGCGACGTGATGGGCGAGCTCGCGCTGCGCATCCTCTTTCGCACGCGCCTCCCGGAGCCGCAGGCCGACGCTGCTGCTGCCGGCTGGGGCGGTGATCGCCTCGTTGCCTACGCCGCCGACGACAAGGGACTGCCGGTCCTGGTGGACCGCTCCACCTGGGACACCGAGCTCGACGCCGCGGAGGCCTACGAGGCCTTCTCCGCGCTCTTCGGCAAGGTGACCGGCGGCAAGCCAGTGTCGACGGAGACGAGCGCGCGCTACGTGGATCCGAACGGCGAGGTGTGGCGCGTCGAGCGTCGCGGCGCCGACATCGTGGTGCTCATCGGCGCGCCTGCCAGCGACGGCAAGCTCTTCGACGAGGCGTGGACGGCGCTACGGGTGCGCGCGACGCGCAACTGATCCGGACGGCCTCACGCCGCGAGGTAGGTGAGTAGCCGGCCGAGCGCCGGTAGTGCGTACACGTCCTCCTCGAACATCGGAATCTCGACGATGGGTGCCGTGGTGCGCAGGCGCAAGCGCTCCACCTGCTGGTGGTCCCGGTGGGCGAGCGTGTCGAGCTCCCTGTGCGTGCGCTCGAGGTCGGCGGCGAGCTGCAACATGTCGTCGGGCTGGAACCCCTTCAGCTCGGGTCGAGCGGTCAGCTTTGCGACGAGCTGCTCGCGGTCGAACGATGGAACCGACGGCCGCAACGGATGCACGCGGTTCACGACGAAGCCGCCGAGCGGGAGCTGGCCCGCGGTGAGCCGCTCCAGGAAGAACAAGGCCTCGTCGATCGACATCTCCTCGGCGCTCGAGACCAGCACGAACGCGACGTCGGGCGCACGCAGCACGTCGTACACCTTCTGCGCTCGCTCGCGGAAGCCGCCCAGGATCTGGTTGAACTCGACGAGGAAGCGCGACATCTCCTCGAGGAATCCCGACCCGACGAACTTCGCGAGGCGCCCGAGCACGAACGCTGCGCCCATGCCGACGGCCTTCAGCGAGAACTTCCCCGCCTGCTCGTGCGGCTTCGTGAGCCATTCGATGGCCGGCGAGTCGATGGCGGCCGACAGGCGCTCGGGCGCGTCGAGGAAGTCGAGCGCGTTGGCGGTGGGCGGCGTATCGAGCACGATGAGGTCGAAGCCACCCTCCGCCTGGATCTCGTAGAGCTTGCTCATCGCGGCGTACTCGTGCGAGCCGGCCAGCGTGCTCGAGATCTGTTTGTAAAGCGGGTTGGCGAAGATGCGCTCGCGCGTCTTCGGATCTTTTGCGTTCCGCGTCACGAGCTCGTCGAAGCTGCGCTTCTGATCCAGCATCATCGCGAACAGCGCGCCGCCCTCCTTCACTGCGCCGCCCTGCTCGAGCGTCGCACGCGGCACCTCGCGCAGGTCGTGACCGAGCCCCTCGAGGCCCAGCGAGTTGGCGAGCCTGCGCGCCGGGTCGATGGTCAGCACCAGCGTGCGCCGGCCCGCGCGCGCCGCACCGAGCCCGAGCGTGGCGGCCGTGGTCGTCTTGCCGACGCCACCCGATCCCACGCACACGATGAGACGGCGGTCGCGCAGGAGCGGAGCGAGGGTGGCCATGGCTATGGATGTCATAGGTTCTTTCGACGGACCGCGCCAGGCCCACGGAGCCTCGCGAGCGCGGCGACAATCCGATACATTCTTCGCATGTTCTTCAAAAAGTCACTGCGCGACTACCTCGTCGAGTACGCGCGAGACCATGCCCACGTCGGCACGCGGATCACCCACATGGTGGGCATTCCGATGATCGTGGCGTCGCTGCCGCTCATCCCGCTCAACCCGCCGCTCGGTGGCGCGCTGTTCGTCGGGGGCTGGACGCTGCAGTTCGTGGGGCACTACGTGTTCGAGCACAACGATCCGAAGTTCTTCGGGGACCCCGCGAACCTCGTCATCGGCATCCTGTGGGCGGGTATGGAGTGGGCCGAAGTCTTCGGTCTCGAGATCCCCGGGCTGCCCGATCCTGCCGGGATCGCCGAGGCGGTCTGACATGATCCGTCGCTACGTCATCGAGGTCGCCGGCACCGAGCACGAGGTCGCCGTCGAGGCCCTGGCGGACGGGCGCTGGCGCGTGGAGCGCGGCGGTCGCAGCGCCGAGTGGGATGCACACCGCGTCGCCGGCACGTGGTCGCTCGTCTCGGCGGGTGGTGGCGTGAAGCACGAGGTCGATATCGAGCGCGTCGGCAACGAAGGCGGGCTCAGCATCACGAGCGGTGGGCTCGTCGGCCTGTCCGCGCGCGTGGTCGACCCGCTGCTGCGCGCTGCCGAGAAGGCCGCCGCTGCCCGGCCAGCCGGCCCCGCCGACGTGAAGAGCCCGATGCCAGGCAAGGTGGTGCGCGCGCTCGTCGCTGTCGGCGCCGACGTCACCGCAGGCCAGCCCGTCATGGTCGTCGAGGCGATGAAGATGGAGAACGAGCTCAAGGCGCCGCGGGACGGCAACGTGAAAGAGATCCGCGTCGTCGATGGACAGACCATCGAGGCCGGTCAGACGCTCATCGTGCTCGTATGAGAAGCACACTGCTCGCACTCACCTTCCTCGCGAGTGGCGTCGCCGGTTGCAAGCAGGCCGTCGATACCGCGCCCATCGCCGCGGAAGCTGCCGGGCTGCAGCAGCACGAGAACGAGCTGCTCGGTCGTCGAGGCGCGCTGCAGCGCGAGCGCACCTCGATCTCGCAGCAGCGTCAGCAGCTCCTCGAGAAGCGCGCGTCGGGAGGCGCGACCCAGTCCACGCTCGACGAGGAAGACAAGCAGCTGACCGCGAAGGAGCTCGCGGTCGCCTCGGAGCAGAGCGCCGTCGACCAGAAGCTCGACGAGCTCCTGCACGCGCGCGCCGAGCTCGTGCAGAAGGCGACGAGCGTCGCGCAAAGTTCGTCCGGTGCAGATCCGCTCGAGCACGCTGCGCGCCGTGAGCAGTCCGTTGCGGAGCGCGAGAAGTCGATGGCCGGTCGCGAGTCGGAGCTCGCCGATCGCGAGGCCAAGCTCGCGTCGCGCGAGGCCCAGGCAGCGCGCAGCGCGAAGGAGGGGTGCTCGCCCGTCGCGGGCGCACCCCTCGC
Source organism: Myxococcales bacterium (assembly GCA_043729375.1). Taxonomy (GTDB): domain Bacteria; phylum Myxococcota_A; class Polyangia; order Palsa-1104; family Palsa-1104; genus JBDTCO01. The sequence goes on along the minus strand of JAYTLP010000232.1, from coordinate 3,389 downwards.
GACGGCGCCGGCGCCGGCCGCGGGCAAGAAGTACGGCGCGCACGACGTGGAGCCCGTGTACCGCAAGGCGCTCAAGATCATGCAGGAACGCGGGATCCTCGCAGCAGACCTACCGCCGGGCACCAGCAAGCTCATCGACGAGACGAAGGCCGCTGTGAAGGCGGGGGACTTCATGCGCGCGAAGTACGCCGCGGATCAGCTTCTCGGGACCGTCGAGGAGATCAAGATCGACCGCACCTTCATCTCGGCCAAGATGGCGCGGCTCTCCTCCGCCATGCGCGGCAAGAAGCTGGAGGGTGACGCGGGCAAGAGCACCGACGCGCTCCTCCGCGATGCCACCGCCCACTACAGCGACGGTCGCTTCACCGATTCCAACCAGAAGATCAACAAGCTCTTCTCCACCCTCAAGTAGTCGCTACTGCGCGAGCATGCCCTCCGACTCCTCGAAGATGCGGCGGCGCCACTGGGCGAGCGGGCTCGAGCCGTCGAGGATCTTGGCGGTCTCGGCCAGCATCTCGTCGAGGGGGCTGAGGATGACGTACGGATCGTAGGCGCAGGCGGCGCGCGTGATGCCGGGGCCGAACCAGCCGGCCATGAAGTCGGTCTCACCGTCGGCCAGGCCGCGCACGGCGGCGTGCGCGAGGCGTGCACCGAGCAGGCGGTCGAACGCGCTCGGAGTGCCGCCGCGCACGACATGGCCGAGCACGGTCACGCGCGTGTCGACGTCGGGCATGACGTGCTCCATGCGCGCGTCGACGGCAACCTTGAGCTTCTGCACGTCGAGCTTCACGCCCTCGGCCTTGATCACCATGACGCGGCGCTTGCCGCTGTCGCGCTCGTACGCGAGCTCCATTGCGCGGCAGACCTGCTCGACGAGCTGCTCGTCGGTGCGCCCCGCCTCGCGCACCAGCACCGCATCGGCGCCGGCCGCGATGGCAGCCGTCATCGCGAGGTAGCCGCAGTCGCGACCCATCACCTCGATGATGAACGTGCGCCGGTGTGCGGTGGCCGTGTCGCAGATGCGATCGCAGGCCTCGATGATCGTGTTCATCGCGGTGTCGGTGCCGATCGCCATGGACGTGCCGCCGAGATCGTTGTCGATCGAGGCCGGGAGGCCACCGACGAGCAACACGTCACCCTCGCTTGTGGGAGCGCCCGCGAGCGCACGCGCGCCGGTGAGCGAGCCATTGCCGCCGATGACGAGCAACGCAGCGATGCGGAGCTCGACGATGCGACGCCGCGCCTCGGCTTGTCCTTCCGCTGTGGGGAACACCTTGCTCCGCGCGGATCCGAGCACCGTGCCGCCACGTCGCGCGCTTTCGTCGAGGAGACGCATGTCGAGGGTGCGCACACGGCCCGCGAGCAGGCCGACATAGCCGTCCTCGATGCCGACGAGCTCGAACCCGAGCGCGCGGCCGACGCGTGCTGCGCTGCGCAGCGCAGCGTTCATGCCCGGCGCATCTCCGCCGGAGGTGAGGATGCCGATGCGTGCGCCTGACCGTAGCTTCATGCGTTCTCCTCGAGCTCGCGCTCGAACCAGTCAGGGCAGCGTCGTCGCGCGATACGCGACGTCGTGATCGTGGTTCAGACCGGCCCGCGTGCCGAACACGATGCCCGTGGTGACGCCGGCGAGCACGACTCCTCCGACAGTGAGCGCCCACCACGAGCGGTACCAGGGCGCCGCGAGCGCCGCGAGCGGGGCACCGCGCTTCCGCTTGTCGGCCATCTCCCCGTGCGTGAGCGGGAACATCGCGAGAGCGACGGTCTCCGTGCGCGTGCGGTCGAAGGCAATATCCACGAAGCGGACCCAGTCGTGGTACGCGGGATGCGTGACTCGCAGCGCGTGAGTGCCGACGGGGAGCTCCGCGATGCCGAGCGGTAGCGAACGGCCGTCGACCTCCGCCTCCGCGCCCTTCACGTCGACCTTGAGCTCGAGCCGACCGGTGTAGCGGGCCGGGTCGATGATCTGCTGGAGACCGCCACGCAGGAGCCGCGGCAGCTCGTCCAGCTTCCCCGCGACGACCGACGTCGAGCCACGTACGTGGCCGTCCGGCTCGACGACCGTGAGGTAGACGACCGCACCATCGGCGACAGGCTGGGGCTCCGCGACGATGGCCAGCGTTGCAGACAGCTCGCGCGCCAGCACCTGCGCCCGGCCCTCACCCTTGCCGTCGCGCAGCACGGCGCCCGTTTCGTTGAGCACCGTCATGCCGGGGATGGCGTGCACCGCGTCCACCAGCGCAGCCTCCACGGTGGTCCCGAGCTGGAGCGTGATGGGGTCGCGCGCGGTCGCGACCACGGGCATCACGACGACCCGCTCGGCGGCTGCGATCCCCGTCGCCAGCAGGAGGAACAGCGCGGTCTTCACTGGCACGCTCCCGCCTTGTTGCAATCGATGGCGTGCTGCTTCGGCACCAGGAAGCCGACGAGCAGCCCGACGCCGATGGCGCCGACTCCGACTGCCGTCCACGTGTACCAGCGCGCGCTCACGGGCACCTCGGCGTGGAGCCGGCGACGCTCGGCCCGCAGCGCGGCCTTCGACATGGGGGTCTGCTGCACGACGACCTGGGTCGTCTTCTCGAAGCGCACAGGCACGTCCTCCTCGAACGACGAGTACCCCTCGCGCGCCACCCCGAGCTTGTGCGTGCCGGCCGCGATGCGATCGAGGGTGCCGAGTAGCGGCGTGGTGCCGACGGGATTGCCGTCGAGCGTCACCTGCGCGCCGGGGATCGCCGAGACGATCTCGATGCGTCCGACGAGCTGCTCGGGCGCGACGAGGCGGACCGCGGCGACACGGATCTCGGCAATCAGCTCCTCGGCCGAGCCGCGCAGCGTGGCGCTCACCCGGGTGAGCTCGCGACCGCCGTCGTCGACGAGCTTGAGGTTCACGATGTAGCTGTCGGCCAGCCCGCCCACGTTACCCGCCACGATCCGCGTCGCATGCAGCGCGCGGCCGAGCGGGGCGAGGCACTCCGGGCTCGCGGTGCAGTTCTGCAACCGTGGTATGCCGAGCGCAACCTTGTCGACCACGGCCTTCTCCGGCAAGACCTGGTTCACGACGTGGCCGAGCTCGGCTCGCAGCAGGGCTTCGAGCTGCGACGCGACCTGCGGGTCGATCCCGAGCGGGTCGAGCCGGAACAGCACGTACGTCGGCTGCGCGGCTGCCGCGAGCCTCGGGAGCAACGTGAGCGCGAGCAGCAGCGCGAGCTGCGTCATCACCCTCCTGCCAGCGTCTGCGCACGGCATCTCGGGCACAGCATACACCGGGTCGGGCCGGCGTCGGGGCCAGTCTAGACGCTGCGGAGCTGACCCTCGAGCCGATCGGCCAGCTCCGTCACCGACGCTGCTAACGACGACGACGGCCCATCTGGGCCCTGGTCGGTGCGGAA
>JAYTLP010000231.1:0-5127 GCA_043729375.1 Myxococcales bacterium | reverse complement strand
TGGCACAAGCGCGCTGGTGGCGATCACGCCGAGGTCGCAGCCCTGCGCAAGATCGGGCCAGGGGCCGCCGTCGGCGCGACCGCCTACGTGACGCTCGAGCCATGCAATCACCTCGGTCGCACGGGACCATGCACGGACGCGCTCATCGCATCCGGCGTGACGCGAGTGGTGTTCGCGATGTCGGATCCGAACCCGCATGTCACGGGTCGAGGCCGCGCGCGGCTGTTCGAGGCTGGCATCGAGGTGGAGGCAGGCGTCCTCGAAGCCGAGGCACACGAGCTCAACCGTGCATGGGACAGGTGGATCCGCACCGGGCGCCCGTGGGTGACCCTGAAGGGCGCGGTCAGCCTCGATGGCCGCATCGCCACGGCGAGCGGTGACAGCAAGTGGATCACGGGCGATGCGGCGCGCAAGGAGGCCCACCGCCTCCGCGCCGCGCACGACGCGATACTCGTCGGCGCAGGCACAGTCCTCGCCGACGACCCGTCACTCACGGTGCGGGGTGTCCGCGGCACCGAGCCTCGACGCGTGATCCTCGATGGGCGGCTGCGCATCTCGCCGTCGGCGCGTGCGGTCCCCGGCGCCCTCGTCCTCACCACGGAGCCGAACGGCCACGAGCCGTTCCTCGCGCGAGGCGCAGAGGTCGTGACGCTGCCCGGGGACGGAGGGCGCATCGCGCTGGACGCGCTGCTCGTCGCGATCGGCGATCGCAAGCTGACCTCCGTGCTCGTCGAGGGGGGCGGTCAGGTGCACGGCGCGCTGCTGCGGGAAGGTCTCGTGGACGAGGTGCACGTCTTCGTGGCGCCGCTCTTCATCGGCGGCGACGGCGTGCCCTTGCTCGACGGCGTGGGTGCAGCGACCATGGCGGACGTGCGCCGGCTCGAGTCCAGAACTGTGAAGCGACTGGGCGACGACGTGCTGGTGAGCGGTCGATTGGCCCGCCACGCGGTGTCGCACTCCTGATGCGCGAGCCGTCGACTACGGCAACGGCTTCCAGCCCGACGGCGACCACTCGAACAGCGTACGACTCAGGCTGTGCTCCTCGCGCGAATAGGCCTCGTCCGTGGCTTCCCGCAGTTTGCTCACGTCTGCCTTCTTGCTCACCAGCACCCGGTTGCGCGCGGGAGCCGTCACTACGAGCGAGCCGAGCTGGTGCGCGAGTGGTTGCCACAGTGACGGCAAGGCGAGCAGGGCAGCGTCGTAGTCGTCGCCAGCGTCGTTGGTGAGCAGCGGGCTCTCGTCGACGGCGACCAGGTGGATGGCAGGGTAGGCGGCCTGGAGGTTTTTGCGTGCGAGCCTATCGAGCCCGTCTGCGTCGAGATGCAGCGCGTCGCGATCGTGCTCGTTCATCGTGCGCACCCGATTCGGCATGTCGACCACGTACACCAGCATCAGGTCGCCGACGAACGGCCGGCTCAGGAATGCGGACCCGAGCGAGCCCTTGCGCTCGAGCAGCAGGCGGATGTCCTTCGCGTCGAGCGCCAGATGCGTCTGCTCTGACCTCGCCCTGGCACGGTGGCAAGCCACCAGCGATAGAATCGTGAGCAGCGCCCATTTCTTCATTCCCCGACCTCGTAGCACGCGTCGACGGTGCCACCAAGCCGCCGCCGTGGTATAGGCCGGATATGTTCACGGGGCTCGTCGAAGAGGTCGGTCGCATCGCGGCCGTGACGAGGCAGGGGCAGGGCGTGCGGCTCGGGATCGAGGCGCGCATCCTCGACGAGATGATGCCGCTCGGTGCGAGCCTTGCCGTGGACGGAGTGTGCCTCACGGTCGTTTCGACCCGTGCAGGCCACGTGGAGCTCGAGGTCGGTCCCGAGACGATGCAGCGATCTACGCTGAGCACGCACGCCGCTGGCCGCCACGTGAACCTCGAGCGCGCGATGCGGCTCGGGGACCGCATGGGCGGTCACCTCGTGCAGGGTCACGTGGACGGCGTCGGTCGCATCGTCGAAGCGAGCCAGCGCGGCGAGTCCTGGGACGTACGCATCGCGATGCCGGAGGCGCTGCTGCGCTACGTCATCGAGAAGGGCTCGGTCTGCGTCGACGGAATCAGCCTCACCGTCAACATGCTCGAGCCCGATGGCTTCCGGGTCTCCCTCATTCCGCACTCGCAGGGTGCGACCACGCTCGCGAAGCGCGTCCCGGGAGACCTCGTGAACATCGAGGTCGATCTCGTGGGGAAGTACATCGAGCGGCTGCTCGGCCCGCGCGGGCACACAGGCGGGCTGACGCTCGCGACGCTCAAGGAGAACGGCTATGTCTGAGATCGCCAACCGCACCTCGCGCGTCCGCCACGCCCTCGATCAGATCCGCGCCGGCAGGATGGTCATCCTCGTCGACGACGAGGATCGCGAGAACGAGGGCGACCTCACCATGGCGGCGTCCATGGTCACGCCGGAGGCCGTCAACTTCATGGCGAAGTGGGGCCGCGGTCTCATCTGTCTCACGCTGACCGAGGATAAGGCCGACGCGCTCGAGCTGCCGCTGCAGGGCGGGCGTCCGAGCCAGCGCGGTGGCAGTCCGTACGGCACCGCGTTCACGGTCACCATCGAGGCCCGCCGCGGGGTCACCACGGGCATCAGCGCGCAGGACCGCGCGGTCACGATCAAGGCGGCCGTTGCACCGGACGCGAAGGCGGAGGACCTGATCACGCCGGGCCATGTGGCCCCGCTGCGAGCGCGGCGCGGGGGCGTGCTCGTGCGCACGGGCCAGACCGAGGGCTCGGTGGACCTCGCGCGCCTCGCGGGCCTCGAGCCTGCCGGCGTGATCTGCGAGATCATGAACGACGACGGGTCCATGGCGCGCATGCCCGACCTCGAGAAGTTCGGCGAGCTCCACGGCATCAGCATCGTCACGATCGCCGACCTCATCGAATACCGGCTGCAGTCCGAGTCGCTGGTGAAGAAGGTCGCCGAGGGGTCGCTGAAGCCCAACCTGCCGGGCATCACCGCGACGTTCCGCGCGTCGCTCTACCAGACGATGATGCCGCACGGCACCCTGCAGGACGTGGAGTACCTCGCGCTCTCGCTCGGTGACCCGGCCACGTTCGACGAGCCGCTGCTCGTCCGCGCGCAGAACTACAGCCCCATCGGTGACGTGTTCGGTGCCACCTCGTCGCCCGTGCCGCAGGCGCTGCGCATGATCCAGGACGAGGGCCGCGGCGTGTTCCTGTACGTCTATCCGCCCGGCGGCGCGCCTCTCCAGCCCGAGTTTCGCGCGCGCATCTTGAAGGAAATCATGCCCACGCCGTCGAGCGAGCACCTCTTGCGCGACTTCGGCCTCGGTGCGCAGGTCCTGCACGACCTCGGTGTGAGGCGCCTCCGGCTCCTCACCAACCACGCGCGGCGCATCCCCGGCCTCGAGGGCTACGGCCTCGAGATCGTCGAGCGCGTGCCCATCTCGGCGCACGAGGCAGGCCGCGACGCGCCCGTCTTCGCCATCAACCGCCCCAACCCGTAAGCCGTCCGCCGTAAGATAGAGAGATCATGTCCAACGTTCGAGAGCTGAGCGGCGAGCTGTCCGCAAAGGGCCTGCAGGTCGCCATCGTCGCAGGTCGCTTCAACGGCTTCATCGTCGAGCGCCTCGTCGAGGCCGCCATCGACACGTTCGAGCGCCTCGGCGGAGAACGCAGCAACATCACGGTCGCTCGCTGCCCCGGCGCCTTCGAGATTCCAGGCGTCGCGCGGCGGCTCGTCGAGAGCGGCCGCTTCGACGCAGTCGTGTGCCTCGGCTGCGTCATCCGCGGCGCAACCGCCCACTTCGACTACGTCGCGGGCGAGTGCGCCAAGGGCGTCGCGAAGCTTGCTCAGTCGGCACGGATTCCGGTCATCTTCGGCGTGCTCACCACCGATACCATCGAGCAGTCGGTCGAGCGTGCGGGGACGAAGGCCGGCAACAAGGGCGCGGACGCGGCCATGGCAGCCGTCGAGATGGCGCGCCTCTTCGGCCACATCGAACGCCTCGCGGACTAGCCGTGGATGCCAGCACGAGAAGGCGCGGTCGCGAGATAGCGCTCCAGATCCTTTACCAGGCCGATACGCAGGCGCACCTCACCGCCGAGGAAGCGCTGCAGCTGTACGGCAGCCACTTTGCGCGCGCGTTCACCGAGACGACGGATGTGTCCGGCGAAGTCCCGCTCACGGACGCGGCGCAGCGTGTCGCGAGCGATCTCGCGACACGCATCGTGCGCGGAGTCATCAGTGGACGCGACGACCTCGACGCGCTGCTGCAGCGCGCATCGCGCAACTGGCGGCTCGATCGCATGGCGCGGGTCGATCGCAACCTCCTGCGCGTCGGTGCGTGGGAGCTGAGCCAGGCGACGGACGTCCCCGCGAAGGTGGCAATCAACGAGGCCATCGAGATCGCGAAGCGCTTCGGCACCGCCGAATCCCCAGCGTTCGTGAATGGCATCCTCGACCGCGTGCTCGACGAGCTGGGTGGCAAGCACGCGTCGCCCGACTCCACGAAGAAGAAGCGCAGGGCATGAACGTCGGCTTCCTCGGGGCGGAGCTCTCCCGGTGGGACGCACTCCTGCGCGAGGGCGTCCGACCGAGCGTCCTCGGGCTGCCATTCTTCGACGACGAGCGTCCGCTGAGGGGCGCGGCCGGGCTCTGCGACTGGCGCCTCGGTGGACGGATCTCGAGGCTGCTCGGCGCTCGCATCGGTCCGCAGCGCGATGATCGCGGCGAGTCCGTGAGGCTGCACGGTGGCTTCGGCGAGAAGCTGCTGCTGCCGACGGGCCCGCGGCTGCCGTTCTCGCGACTCGTCTTGTTCGGCCTTGGCCCGCAGCGCAGCTTCGACGAGAGCATTGCCCGGCGCGCCGTGCCGGAGCTCCTCGGAACGCTGCTGCAGCTCGTCGAGGCGCCGGTGACGATGGGCGGCGCGCCCGGGCCGTCTCTCGGGCCAGTGCTGGGCATCGTGCCCCCGGGGCGCTCGACCGGTGCGCTGTCGGCTCGGCGCGCGCTCGAGCTGCTCCTCGAAGGGGCGGAACCACTGTTCGGGACAAGCCCGGTGCGTCTCATCGTCGTCGAGTCCCAGGCCGCGCAGAAGGAGGCCGGCGAGCTGGTCCGTCGCTATGCGTCGGACCTCGGAAGCGCCTCGTCGGAGTGATAATCTGAAGACGAT
>JAYTLP010000230.1:0-5920 GCA_043729375.1 Myxococcales bacterium | reverse complement strand
TTCGAGGGCAAGGTGGCACCGCCCGAGCTCCTCGAACGCATCGCATCGCGCCGCGTCGGAGGCGTCGTTCTCTTCGCTCGCAACCTCGGGACGCTCGACGAGATCTGTGCACTCACGTCCTTGCTGCAGGCGGCGGTTCCCGCGGGAGACCCTCCGCTGTGGCTCAGCATCGATCAGGAGGGCGGGCGCGTGCAGCGCATCCGCGCGCCGCTCTCCGTGTGGCCGCCGATGCAGCAGGTCGGCTCGCAAGCGGACGAGGAGTTCTCGCGCGCGGTCGGCGCTGCGGTCGGTGCGGAGCTCGCGCCGCTCGGCTTCAACGTCGACTATGCGCCCGTGCTCGACGTGCACACCAACCCCGACAACCCGATCATCGGCGACCGCGCGTTCCGCACCGATGCGGCCTCTGCGGCAACCCACGCCATCGCATTCTGGCGCGGGCTCGAGTCGGCTGGCGTGCGCGGATGTGGCAAGCACTTCCCCGGCCACGGCGACACCGCAACCGACTCCCACCTCACGCTCCCGCACGTCGACCACGACGAGGCGCGCCTGCGCGCCGTGGAGCTCGAGCCGTTCCGCCGCGCGATCGCCGCGGGCATGCCGATGCTGATGACCGCGCACGTCGTGTATCCGGCCATCGACGCGCGCCCGGCCACGATGTCGACGCGCTGGCTCACCGAGATCCTTCGTCTGGAGCTCGGCTTCCGCGGTGTCGTCGTGTCGGACGACCTCGACATGAAGGCCGTCGCCGATGAGTTTCCGGTCGAGCAGACCGTCGTCGAGAGCTTGCTCGCCGGCTGCGACAGCTTCCTCGCGTGCCGCGACCCGGAGATCCAGCAGCGCGCAGAGGCGGCGCTCGACGAGGCGGCGCGCCACGACGCGCAGGTGAAGGCCCGGCTCGTCGAGAGCACGGCGCGCGTGCACGCGTTTCGCACCACGCTCGTGCGCACGCCAGTTACCGCCGCTGCAGCTCTGGCGCTGGTCGGTGGGCATGTCGCGCTCGTAAATCGCGCGCGCGGGTAGCCCGTCGGGCGGGCCCCTGCCGCGGTCAGCCGCGCAGGCCGACGAGGGCTTCCGCGAGGAGCAGCAGCAGGAGGGTGACGGCGAGTGCGTGCCAGAGCTCGCGCGCCGGTGGACGCGCGGGCGTGCTGCCGGGCGGAGGCGTGGCAACCTTCGTCACGTCGATGCGCAGCGGATCGCTCTCCGCGGAGTCGAGCGCATAGACGGCGCCGTGCGTACCATCGCCGCTGCGCGTGCCGAGGTGGTCGGCCAGCTCGAGTAGCACGGGGGGAAACACGGGCTGGATGGCAAGGTCACTCCAGCCACGGTCGACGGTGGTGAGCAGCGTCGTGACACGGCCCTTGCCCACGCGACGCTCGAGCAGGGCGGGCGTGCCGTCCTCGAAGCGCGCCAGCACCTCGCGGCTGTCGTCGTCGCCGGCAAGCGGCCTCACGAGCGCGACGCGATACGTTCGCGCGGCTCGCCACGCCTCGGCCGCGCGCTCGTCTGCCAGCGCCGGCAACCTGCTCAGGAGCGCCGCCGACGGACGCTCGAGCCGCAGCGCACCACCCGCCACGCCGCCGGGGCCCGAGAGATCGCGCGTACCCTCGATCGGCGACGGCAACAGTGCCTCGAGCTGGCTCGACAGCGCGGGATCGAGGTTGTCGCCGACCGAGAGGAACAGCCCGCCGCCGCGCTCGACGAAGGGGCGGAGCGCGTCGAGCGCCGCGGACGGGCGCGGGTTGCACAACAGGATCGCCGAGAAGGCCGACAGCTCCGTGCGCGCGAGCGCGTCTTGCCGGATGACCTCGATGCGCGAGCCGCCGCCACGCGCTGCAAGGAGCGCGGTCTCGACGTAGAAAGTCTCGTCCTCGCGGCGCGAGCTGCCCGGCGCGCCGTCGACGACGAGCAGGCGCCCGGCCTGAGCGTCGAGGGCCGCACCGCGTCGATCGTCGGACGCCAGCGAGTCGCTGGAGTCGGGCTCGAGAAGGAGCTCGACGACCTTCGGATCTTCGTCGCCGCCGAGCTCGTACGCGAAATGCTTGGTCACGGTGCGGTTGCGCTCCAGCTCGACCACGCCGCGCGCCACGGCTCGCCCGTCCACCGACAGCGTCGCCGTACGAGCGTGCGCGGCCCAGTCATCCGAACGCACCTGGGCCACGACGCGAAGTCGGCGCGCGCCTCGTTCCGACGTGGGTGAAAGTTGCAGGTCGACGACGGCGTCGTTCGGGAGCTCCCCCGTGCCCACCTGCACCACCGTCACGCCCACGGCGGAGCCGGCCGAGAACGGCCGCGGCTGAGTCGGGTCGAAGCCGTGACGACCGAGATCGCTCACGAGGTAGATGCGTCGAACGCCGCTCCCCGCGCTGGCGAGGAGGCTGGCCGCGCGAGCCAGCGCCGTCGTGCTCGAGCCCGACTCCAGGGACGGCGCGGCATGGTCGATCGCCTCGAGCAGCACCGCGCGATCGCGTTCGAGGCGCGGGAGCGGGTCGTGCCCCGTGGTGGAGAGGATGGCGGCCTCCGAGCCGTCCGCGAACGCACGCACCAGCTCCCGCGCGCGACCTCGCCCCTCACCAAAGAGCGTGCGCAATCGCTGGCGCCGGCTCATCGACAGGGAGTCGTCGATGATGACGACCGCGGTCTGACGGAGCCCGGCGGCGGCCGGCAGCCCGGCGGGGCGGTCCCAGATGGGCCGCGCGAGCGCGAACACGAGCGCCAGGATCGCCGCGAGCCGGAGCGCAACGAGCAGCCACTGCTCGACCCGTGCGCGCGGCGCCCGGCGCCTCTGCGCGGCCACGAGCAGGCGCGCGGCGGGGAAGCGGCGGTGCGGCGCGCGATCGCGACCGAACAGATGGATGAGCACCGGTATGGCAGCGAGGGCCACGCCGAGTGCGAACAGCGGAGCAAGGAGGTGCATCAGCGCACCTTCGCCAGCACGGTGCCGGCCAGGTGCGCGAGGTTCTCGGCAACGGGTCGCGACGTATCGAGCTCGGCGAACGGGATGCGCGCCCGCGCGAGCGAGGCCCGGTATCCGCCGACGAGCGACGCGAGCTCGGCGAGGTAGGCCTCACGCATCACCGCGGGCTCGACGAGCGCGCGCGCGTCGCCGTCCTTCGACTCGTACCAGGCCGTCTCGCCGTCGGGCAGCGTGCGCTCGTCGGGGTGGAGGAGCTGCACCACGATCGGATCGTGACCGCGCGCGCGCAGCGACCGTACGGCGGCGAGGACGTCGTCGCGATCGCCGTCGAGAAGGTCGGAGAGAATCAGGATCTCCGTGCGACGTTGCGTCAGCACGTCGGCGCGCGACAGCAATGCCGGCAGGTGCGCCTCGCCAGCGGGCTCCAGCGCGGCGAGGGTGGTGAGGATGCGGCGCAGGTGGCTCGGGCGTGCACCGATGGGAATCGCCTCCCCCGTCGAGCAGAGCACGCCCGCGCGGTCGCGGCGCGTGAGCAGCAGGTACGCGATGCCCGCCGCGAGGACGCTGGCGTGGCGGAGCTTGTCGCTGTCACCCGCGCCGTAGCGCATCGACTCGGAGCTGTCGACGACGATGAGCACGTGCAGCTCGGTCTCCTCCTCGAAGCGCTTCACCATGAGCCGGTCGGAGCGGCCGTACGTCTTCCAGTCGACGTGGCGCAGCTCGTCGCCGGGCGCGTACTCTTTGTGCTCGGCAAACTCGACGGAGGATCCCCGACGCGGAGAGCGGTGCAGGCCCGCGAGCGCGCCTTCGGCAGCGACGCGCGCGGCGAGCTCGAGCGCGGCCAGTCGCTCGACGAGCGCGGGCTCGAGTAGCGGCGCTGCCATGCTCAGGCGGGCAGAGCAGCGAGGACGCGCGCTGCAATGTCGCCGCCGCGCAGGCCGTCGGACTCGGCGGCGAAGCTCGGTACGATGCGATGGCGCAGGACGTGCGGTGCGACCGCTGCTACGTCCGCGCGCGTGGCGGTGGGCCGGCCGTCGAGGAGCGCGCGAGCCTTGGCGCCCAGCACCAGGAACTGCGAAGCGCGTGGGCCGGCGCCGTACGCAACGAGGCGGTCGACGAACGCGGTGGGCCCGCCCGCGCCCGGGCGCGTGGCGCGCGCGAGCTCCACGGCGTACTTCACGACGTGCTCGGCGATGGGTGCGCGATCGACGAGCGTCTGCAGCGCAAGAATGCGCGCAGGACCGAGCACGCGCTCGAGTGGCGCCTGGCTCGACGCGGGCCCGAGCTGCGCGATGGCGACCTCCTCGTCGGCGCTGGGGTACCCGACCTCGAGCTGGAGCATGAAGCGGTCCAGCTGCGCCTCGGGCAGCGGGTAGGTGCCCTCCTGCTCGATGGGGTTCTGCGTGGCGAACACGAGGAACGGCGCGCCGAGCGTGTGCGTCTTGCCACCGACGGAGACCTTGCGCTCCTGCATGGCCTGCAGCAGCGCGGCCTGCGTCTTCGGCGGCGTGCGGTTGATCTCGTCGGCGAGCAGCAGATTCGCGAAGACGGGACCCGGCAGGAAGCGGAAGTGCCGCTGGCCGCTCGCGCGATCTTCTTCGAGGACCTCGGTGCCGGTGATGTCCGACGGCATGAGGTCCGGCGTGAACTGGATGCGCCCGAAGCTGAGCTCGAGCGCCTCGGCGAGCGTGGCGATGAGCAGCGTCTTGCCGAGACCCGGCACGCCGACGAACAGGCAGTGGCCGCGGCACAGCAGCGCGACGAGGAGCTGATCGATGATCTCGACCTGACCGATCACCCGTCGCCCGAGCTGCTCGCGGAGCGCGAGGCGCGCGGCCGCCACGTCCTCGATGGCGCGAAGATCCGAGTCGACGGTGGCGGAGAGCGCGGTCACGGCGCGTAGCCTGCCACGACTCAGCGCTTGTCGCTCGTGGTCGAGAGCAAGACCTCCACCTTCTTCGCCTCGATGGTCGACTTCACGGGGCCCACGGGGAACGTGTGATCGTCGGTCCGGAAGTGGGTGACGCCCAGCTTGGTCGTCTTCACCCGGTGCGTACACGCGATGGCGTCCTTCGGGGTGACCACCTGTTCCCGGCCGGTTCGCTTGCCGAGGCCCCGACCTTCCACGATGCGAAAGTCGTCCTCCGGCGCCGACTGCAGAGGCGTCTCGGTGCCATTGGGCAGGCGCATGAAGCCCTCGCGTTTGCCGAGTTGCCCGCGGGGTCGCGGACGTACTCGTTGTGCGTGACCGCGATGCCTCACGTGAGCGAGGTGTGGATCTCGAGCACGAGGCGCGTCGGCGTCTTCTCGACGCGCACCATTTTCTGCTTCGCGGCGTTCCCGCCGTTGACGGTCATCGTTTTCTCCGTCCACGAGCCGCTCGGTGCAGCTGCCACCGCCTCGTACACGAAGTTGCTCGCGCGAGCACCGGCCGCGGCGACAAGCAACGTCAGGTTCGAGGTGGCGATGCGCATCGCGCTCCTCCAGCACGCCGGCAGCGCGGCACGTGGTTCCGCAAGCTAGCTCGGCGAGGCGGGCGGTTCGAAAACGAACCGGAGCTTGCGCCCGAGCGTCTCCTCGAACAGGTCGCGCTTGCGACGGGCGCTGTAGAGCTCGAGCTCGGGCTCGCCACGTGTTTCCGCGGTCGCGGATACGACGATCTCGACGGCACGGTCGGTGACGACGCAGCGCACGCCACGCACGAGCTGCGCGTAGCCGCGGTCGAGTCCGTCGGCGACGCGCAGCAGGCTCGCCAGGATGCGTACGCGCTGGCGGTTGCGCTCGGACAGCTTCGCGTAGCCCTCGTGGGACTCCTTCGGCGTGGCCTTGCGGTGGTAGCGCGCGAGCTGCGAGAGAATCTGCACCTCCTCGCTGGTGAACCCTTGCAGGTCGGCGTTCTCGATGAGGTAGGCCGTGTGCTTGTGGTGCTTCGATGCCGCGATGTGGAAACCCACGTCGTGCAACAGCGAGGCGAACTCGAGCAGCTCACCGTCGGCGTTGGGGAGG
>JAYTLP010000229.1:0-9643 GCA_043729375.1 Myxococcales bacterium | reverse complement strand
GGGCCGCTCGCGCGCGCGGTGAGCTGTGTCGGGCCGAACCTGGAGCTCGCTGCATTCGGGGCGTACGCAGTGATCGTGTGCGCGAGCTGCGGTGAGACGTGGTGGTACGCGACTCTCACGCCGGAGCTCGAGGCGGAGCTGCCCTCGGCGACACTCGGTGCATGCGCGTGCGGCGCCGAGCGTGCATTGTTCGTGCGCTCGGCGCAGACGAGGGGCGCAGGCGGCCTCCCCTCGGCACTGCGCGTGGCGCACTAGTCGACACGACGCTGGGGTTTTTCGTCTTCAACCTCGGGAGGCACGTTCACGGTCTTCGTGTGTCGTGGTTGTGGCCTCACGACGTGGGTCGCAAGTGCGCTCGACGGCCTGCCGCTGCGGGTGTCGTCGTCCACGCCGTGCGAGCGCTGCGCCGACGAGCGTCGCCACGTCGTCGATCCGGTGAACGAGGACGGTGCGACGCTGCGGGTGCTCTATGATCGGCTGCCTCATCGCGACGTGATGGTCGGCTCGTACGCGCTGTCGATCTGCGTGGGCTGTGGCATCACCGGATGGACGGCGCGGGAGCTCGACGCGATCGATTGCTATGCCGAGCTCGGTGTGACCGAGCTCGCAGCAGCCGACGGAAGCGAAGGTCCTTACCGATGAGAGCCACGGAGCGCGCATGAGCCAGCGTATCGATCAGGACCACCGACGCTTCCGCGAGATCGTACGCGGCAAGATCAAACAGAACCTGCGCAAGTACATCTCGCAGGGCGAGATGATCGGTCGCAAGGGCAAGGAGACGGTTTCCATCCCGCTGCCGTCAATCGACATCCCGCACTTCCGCTACGGCCAGAAGCAGTCGGGCGGCGTTGGCCAGGGCAAGGGCAAGCCCGGCGATTCGCTCGGCGAGGGCGAGGAGCAACCTGGCGAAGGCAAGGCGGGCGACAGCGCGGGCGAGCATCTACTCGAGGTCGACATCTCGATGGAGGAGCTGGCCGCGATCCTCGGCGAGGAGCTCCAGCTCCCGCGCATCGAGCCGAAAGGTCAGGAGCGCATCGTCGCGCGCAAGGACCGCTACACCGGCATCCGGACGACGGGGCCGGAGAGCCTCAAGCACTTCCGCCGCACGTTCAAGGAAGCGCTCAAGCGCCAGATCTCGAGCAAGACATACGACCCGGCGAACCCGATCATCGTCCCCATCCGCGACGACAAGCGCTACCGCTCGTGGAAGAGCGTGCCGCTGCCGCAGTCGAACGCCGTCATCATCTACATGATGGACGTCTCCGGCTCGATGGGCGACGAGCAGAAGGAGCTCGTGCGCATCGAGTCGTTCTGGATCGACACGTGGCTCAAGAGCCAGTACCAGGGCATCCAGAGCCGCTACATCATCCACGACGCGATGGCGAAGGAGGTCGACCGCGAGACCTTCTTCCGCACGCGCGAGTCGGGCGGCACGATGATCAGCTCGGCCTACAAGCTGTGCAGCAAGATCATCGAGGAGCACTACCCCGCGTCGGAGTGGAACATCTACCCGTTCCACTTCTCCGACGGAGACAACTGGTCGGTGGACGACACCGCCACGTGCATCGAGATCCTTCGCAACCAGATCCTCCCGGTGTCGAACCAGTTCTGCTACGGCCAGGTGGAGAGCCCCTACGGCTCGGGCCAGTTCATCAAGGACCTCGACGAGCACTTCGGCTCGGGCAAGAACGCCGACGACAAGCTCGTCACGTCCGAGATCAAGGGCAAGGACGCGATCATGGACTCCATCAAGGAGTTCCTGGGGAAGGGCAAGTGAGGCCGCTTCTCGTCTTCGCCGCAGCGTCCTCCACGGTGCCGTCGCACCCGTGCGAGTCGATCTTCGAGGAAGCGTCACGCGAGCTGCATATGCACGGGATCGACGCAGAGCCGACGCTCGCGTCCGGTGACGACCGCGTCTTCTACACGTTCTTCGACGGGTCTCTGTACCCCCTCTCGACGTACCCGAAACCGACCGTGGAGGTATCGTTCCGGAAGATGCAGAGCCGTCGTGGCCCGACCGCCTGGCGCGCCGCGCGCAGCCAGTTCGGTCACGAAGACGAGATGAAGCTCGGCTTCCCCGCCAACGCCCGACGACGGGCGCCCGGCTGGTCGCTCGACGTCCACACTGCGAAGCGCGCCGTGGACGCCTATCCATCCGCGGTAGAAAACCACGTTGCTTCTCGCAAGAAGGACACGCCATGAGCCACTCGTCGCGTATCGCCCCCTACCTCGCCGAGATGCAGCGTGAGATCGAGTCGATTGCGCGCAGCTACGGGCTCGACTTCTTCGAGACGATCTTCGAGGAGCTCGACTACAAGTCCATGAACGAGGTCGCGGCGTACGGCGGCTTCCCGACGCGCTATCCGCACTGGCGCTACGGCATGGAGTACGAGCACCTGTCGAAGTCGTACGAGTACGGTCTTTCCAAGATCTACGAGATGGTCATCAACAACGACCCTTGCTATGCGTACCTTCTCGAGGGCAACTCGCTCGTCGACCAGAAGATGGTCATGGCCCACGTCTACGGGCACAACGACTTCTTCAAGAACAACTTCTACTTCTCTCGCACCAATCGCCGGATGATCGACGGCATGGCGAACCACGCAACGCGCGTGCGCCGCCACGTCGAGCGCATCGGCATCGACAAGGTCGAGAGCTTCGTCGACGTGTGCCTCTCGCTCGACAACCTCATCGAGCCGCACTCCGTGTACGCGCACAAGCAGAAGGCCGCGAGCGCGGAGACGCATCACCCGGAGGAGCGCGTCGCGGCCACCGAGGTGCCGCGCATGAAGGCCAAGAGCTACATGGACCGGTACATCAACCCGCCGGACTTCATGGATGCGCAGCGCAAGAAGCTCGAGACGGAGCGCGACAAGGAGCGCCGCCACCCCGAGCGCATGGAGCGCGACGTCCTCCTGTTTCTCATCGAGAACGCGCCGCTCGAGAGCTGGGAGCGCGACATCCTCGAGATCGTCCGCGACGAGGCCTACTACTTCGCGCCGCAGGGCATGACCAAGGTCATGAACGAGGGCTGGGCGTCTTACTGGCATTCCAAGATATTGACGGAAAAAGCGCTCAAGGCCTCCGAGATCATCGACTACGCCGAGAACAACGCGGGTGTCATGGCCACCTCGCCGGGGCAACTCAACCCGTACAAGCTCGGTGTCGAGCTGTATCGCCACATCGAGGAGCGCTGGGACAAGGGGCGCTTCGGCAAGGAATGGGATGAGTGCGACAGCTTCGCCGCGCGGCAGAGCTGGGACCTTCGGCTCATGCAGGGCCGCAAGAAGATCTTCGAGGTCCGCAAGCTCTACAACGACGTCACCTTCATCGATGAGTTCTTCACCGAGGAGTTCTGTCGCGACAATCATTTCTTCTCGTTCGGCTTCAACGAGCGCTCCGGCAACTACGAGGTGGAGAGCCGCGAGTTCAAGAAGGTGAAGAGCAAGCTGCTGGAGCGCCTCACCAACTTCGGGCAGCCGGTCGTGCTCGTCGAGGACGGCAACTTCGAGAATCGCACCGAGCTGCTACTCCGCCACCGACACGAGGGCGTCGATCTGCGCGTCGATCACGCACGTGACACCCTCGAGGCCCTCTGTCGCGTCTGGAAGCGGCCCGTGAACCTCGTGACTCGCGTCGAGGGCAAGGGCAAGCTCATGCGCTACGACGGCCGTGAGCATTCCGAAAAATCCATCGACTATGTCGACGGCGCGGACACATCGTTTCCCCACGCAGGTCCCGTGAAGTAAATGCGCCTCCTCAGCTACTCGCTCAGCGACGTTGGTCGCAAGCGCGAGCACAACGAAGACAACTTCCTCATCGACGAGTCGCTCACGCTCTACGCCGTCGCCGACGGCATGGGTGGACACGCGGCCGGCGAGCGCGCGAGCAAGATGGCGCTCGAGATGCTCTCGGCTGCCGTCGGAGATCCCACGCTCGAGCGCGCCGACCCTCTGCAGGCGCTGCGCGAGGCCACGCAGGCCGCGGGCGCTGCGATCTTCGGCGCAGCCCAGCGCGACTCGGAGCTGCACGGCATGGGCACGACGTTGACGTCGCTGTGGTTCCAGCGCGGACGCGCGTACCTCGCGCATGTGGGCGACAGCCGCGCGTACCTCTACCGCGACGGTCGCTGCCAGCAGCTCTCGGACGACCACTCGTGGGTCTCGGAGCAGGTGCGCGCCGGGATGATGACGGAGGAAGAAGCGAAGGAGTCGAAGTTCCGGCACATCATCACGCGCTCCGTCGGCTTCGAGCAGGACGTACAGGTCGACGGCGCCGCGATCCCCGTTCAGGCTGGCGACTGCTTCGTGCTGTGCTCGGATGGCCTCTCCAACTACGTCGAGGGCGACGAGCTCGCGCGCGTGATGGCCGCCCGTTTCTACAGCGAGGTCCCCCGCTTCCTCGTCGACCTCGCCAATGATCGCGGCGGCGACGACAACGTGACAGTCGTCGTGGTGCACCTCGCCAACGACGCCGATCGCGACACGACGCCGGGTGATGCCCGCGAGAAGGTCACGGAGACCACAGAAGAGCTGGAGTCGGTTCCCGCGTAGGTCGCATCACGCGGTACACCGCGGACGCGCGCGCCGCATTCGTTCCGTGTCTGGCACTCGTCGCCTGCGGCGGTGGCTCCTCGAAGACCGTCGCGCCGGACCGGCGCGTCGAAACCGGCGGCGGCGTCGGCGTCGATTCTGCGTCGTGCGGCCGTCTCGGCGACCCCTGCGTCGAGGATGACCAGTGCGATTCGAAGCACTGCATCACGGTCACCGAGCGGCCGAGCGGTCCGTTTCGCGTGTGCGGACAGCGCTGCGGTGGCAGCGACGGGGGCGCGAACGGTCTCGAGGGGAGCTGTGGCTCCACGCTCTACGGCAGCGGGTGCCTGTCGACGTGCGGCGTGGGACCATGCTCGACGAATTCGTAGTGCTGCATGAAGGCCGACGCGCTCTGCCACCCCGCGAAAGACTGCATGCTTCGAGGGACGATCACCTCGCGCTGAACGTGTCGCACGCGTCGAGTTGCCCGGTCTTGAAGCCGGTCTCGAACCAGCGCTGGCGCTGCGCCGACGAGCCGTGGGTCCAGCTCTCGGGCGCGACGCGACCCGAGGCGGCCTTCTGCAGGCGATCGTCACCGACCGCGGCGGCAGCGCCGAGCGCCGAGGGGATATCGCCGGCGTCGAGGAGCTTGCGCTCCTCCGTCGAGTGGGCCCAGACGCCGGCGTAGCAGTCGGCCTGGAGCTCGAGCATGACGGAGAGCTCGTTGCGACGTCCGGGGTCGCGCTCCTGCGCGGCGCGCATCTTCGCATCGGTGCCGAGGAGCTTTTGCACATGGTGGCCGACCTCGTGCGCGAGTACGTACGCCTCCGCGAACTCACCGGGCGCGCCGTACTTTTCGCGCAGCTGTCGGTAGAAGCCGAGGTCGATGTACACCTTCTCGTCGACGGGGCAGTAGAAGGGCCCCATGGCCGCCTCGGCGTTGCCGCAGCCCGAGCGCACGCCGTCCTCGAACAGCACGAGCTTGGCGTGGTGATAGCTGGGGATCGCCTTCGACCACGTCTTCTGCACGTCGTCGAGCACGAAGGAGACGAAGGAGACGAGCTTTTGCTCCTCCGGCGATTCCCGCTCGGCCTTGCGGGCCTGAGGATCTCCGCCGCCGCCGCTGCCGGCGGGGCTCACGCCGAAGACGGCGAAGAGGTTCTGGTGGAACAGCAGGCTGAGACCGAGCACGACGACCGTGCCACCGATGCCGAGCTTGCCACCCATCCCGCCCATGCCACGTCGATCCTCGACGTCCGAGCTCTGACCACCGTCACTCCACTTCATTCGCGCCTCCTGATGTTCGCAGGACTATCATCCGCCTCGTGACGACAACGAACTATTTGCTCCCCGTTCTGATGCTCGCACTCGCCGGTTGCGACCATACGCCTGGCATCCCGGGCTCCACCGTGGACGCCTCGACCGTGGACGCCTCGACGCTGTACGTGCCGGCCGGGTACACGCTGGCGCCGTTCGTGACCCAGGTGCCCGTGCACAGCTTCTCCGCCGCGGGGCCCGGCGCCGAAGCGGGCCGCGACTACGAAGTCATCTTCGTCACCGACGCGGGGCGCATCGAGCTCGATCTGCTCGAGGCCGACGCCCCCCTCTCCGTGAACTCGATGGTGTGGCTCGCGCGCAACCACTTCTACGACGGCATCGCGTTTCATCGCGTGATCGAGGATTTCGTCGCCCAGGCCGGTGACCCCCAGACGCTCGACGCCGACTCGAGCGTCTGGGGCACCGGTGGCTGCGGCTACACGTTCGACACCGAGGTCGCCACCGGCCGCACGTTCGATGGGCCGGGGGTCCTCGGCATGGCGCGCAGCGACTCGAGGACCTCGAACGGCTCGCAGTTCTTCATCACGTTGACCGCGCAGCCCGTGCTCGACGGCGCCTACACCGTGTTCGGCAAGGTCGTGACGGGACAGGAGGTGCTGCCGCTCATCGCGCGCGGGGAGCCGCCGACGAGTCCGACTCGCATCACGGCCGCGTACGCCGTCTACCGGTAGGTAAAATCGCGGGTCAGCGCTCGATGGCCTGCAGCAGCTTCTCGGTGTCACGGGTGGTCTGGCGCACGGCCTCGACTCCATCCATCAGCTCGTCGAGCTGACCGCCGAGCTCGTTTGGTGACTGCATCGTCACGATCTGATCGGCGAGCAGCCGAAAGGTGTTCTCGATGAGCTCGAGCTGGCCGCGCGCCGACGAGAGGTAGCCGCGGATCTCACCGTACTTTTCCTTGCGGCGATCGAGCACCTGGACGTTCTTCCGCGCGAGGTCGCGCTTGCCCTCGTCGGGATCCTTGTCGAGGATCTGCTGGTAGCGGCGCAGGTCGCGCTCGATCTCGTCGAGGTCGACGCTCTTGAGGTAGTCCTGGTAGCGCGCGCAGGTGACGGACAGCAAGACGAAGGACTGCACGAGCGCTTCGAGCTTCGCAAGCTCACCGGACAGCAGATCGACGGTGAACGACGGATTCTCCCGCGCGAGCCGCAAGATCTCCGTCTGCTTCTCGCGGAGCGCAAGGCAGCGCATCGCGTCGCCCTCGGGCAAGAGCTTGAACTTCGCGTCCATGGCGGCCTGCTGCGCCGCGGTCTGCTCCTCGTCGAAGACCTTGTCGAACCACGTCTTGCGCAGCAGGCGCGAGTCCGGCGCGAAGAGCATCCAGATCGCCTCGGCACCGGCACCGGCGAGCCCGAGCCACCAGTTGCCGGTGAGCAGCGCCGCGGACGCGAAGCCACCGAGCACGGCGTAGTTGTACGGGTTCTTGAACGCGTACCGTACGTACGGGACCTTGGGCTTGTCGTTGTCGCGGGGCATCGATTCAGGCTTTCGCGTAGAGCATGTCGAGGAGCTTCTGCTCGACGTCGCGGAACTCGTTCGACGACTTGAGCGCGATGGAGCGGTCGTGGAACACCGGCACATCGACGCGGTGGAGGATCTGCGCGGGCCGCTTCGACAGCACGAGGATGGTGTCCGCCAGGTAGACGGCCTCCGACACGTCGTGGGTCACGAAAATGATCGTGTTGTCTTCCTTGCGCGAGATGTCGATGAGCAGGCCCTGCATGCCCCAGCGAGTCTGCGGGTCGAGCGCACCGAACGGCTCGTCCATGAGGAGCAGCTTCGGCTTGTTGATGAGGGTGCGCGCGATGGCCACGCGCTGCTTCATGCCGCCAGAGAGCTCCTTCGGGTACTTCTTGCTCGAGTCCTCGAGGCCCACGGCCTCGAGGTACTGCTCGGCGAGCGTGGCACGCTCGGCTGCGGGCACACCGTGGAGCCGGAGGCCGTACTCGACGTTCTCGCGCACGGTGAGCCACGCGAACGACGTGTAGGCCTGGAACACCATGCCGCGATCGCGACCGACGCCGTCCACCTGTACGCCGTCGACGAGGATCTCGCCGCGCGTGGGGGGCAGGAGGCCCGCGACGGACTTGAGGATGGTGGACTTGCCGCAGCCCGACGGGCCGAGCAGCACGACGATCTCGCCGATGGCCGGCTTGTTGACGATGGAGAAGTCTACGCCGCGCACGGCCTCGACATCGTCGCCGAGGCGAGAGCGGTAGGTGACGCCGAGCTCGCTCACGCGCAGCTTCGGCACCTCGCCAGGCGGCACGACGGAGACGTGCGCGGCGGCCGGCGTGGGGGGTTCGACTTCCTCGCTCATGGGCTGACCTCGCGCCAGCGGAAGAGGATGCCGTTGACGAAGCGAATGGCCGCGTCGGTGGCGAGGCCGATGACGCCGATGACGAGAATCCCGGAGAAGACCTCGTCGATCTTGAGGTGGATCCCCGCGAGGTTGATCATGTAGCCGAGCCCGGAGCGGGCGTTCACGATCTCGGCGAGGATGACGTACGTCCAGCTGATGGCGTTCATCACGCGGAACGCGTCGAAGATGTCGGGCAGCGCGGCGGGGACGAGCACGGTGCGGATGGCCTGCCAGCGCGAAGCGCCGAGGGTGAGCGCCGTCTGCACGAGCTCCTCCGGAACCGCGCGGATCGCCGTGATGACCACGGGCAGGAGGAACACGAACACACCCAGGAACAGGAACGCGATCTTCTGCAACTCGCCGATGCCGAACCACAGGATGAGCAGCGGGATGAACGCGGAGATGGGCAGGTAGCGCAGCGGCGCCATCACCGGCTCGAACAGGCGGTTGATGGGTTCGAAGCTCGCCATGAGGATGCCGAGCGGGAGCGCGACGGCGGCTGCAAGCGCGAAGGAGACTGCGATGCGGCTCACCGATGAGAGCACGTGCTCGATGAGCGTGCCGTCGAACACCATGCGCAGAGTGGCCTGCAGCACCGCAATCGGTGATGGCAGGAACCACGGGCTCACGAGCGGCTTTGCTCCGAGCGTGAGCGCGCACCACGCGATCATGATGACGAGCGGGAGCGCGACCAGGAACGGGGGCTGGTAGCGGCGCGGCAGCGCGCGACGCAGCGTCCACACCGACTCGCGGCTCATCGCGCCGACGACCTTCGGCGCGATGATGGCCTTGCCCGCGGTGGGCCCCCCGATCGCCTGGACTTCCTTGCGCCCGAAGGGCGGGTCCGTGCCTCGGGTAGAGGCCTCTGCGACGGCAGAGGGCGCCTGTTCGTCCTCGGCCGCCACTAGTTCGCGTTCAGGACGACCTTGATGTCGGTGCGGCGGTTCTGCTGGCGGCCGGCCTCGGTGCTGTTGTCGGCGACCGGCTTCTCCGAGCCCTCGCCGATGGTCTGGAAGCGGGCGTCGGGGATCGAGTAGTGCGCCTCGAGGTACTTCTTCACGCTGTCGGCGCGCTTCTGGGAGAGCGTCTTGTTGAGCTTCTCGGAGCCCTTGGAATCGGTGTTGCCCTCGATCTTGAGGAACGTGTTGCCGAAGGCGGTCATCGTGTCGCCGAGCGAGTCGAGCGTGAAGTTCGAGCCCTGCATGATCTCGTCGGAGCCCGGCGTGAAGTAGATGGTGAGCGACTTGTTCACGATCGCGCGGGCCTTCGGATCCTTGGCGGCCTTCGGATCGAAGCGGAAGGCCTCGACGATCTTCTGCCCCTCGTACTTGTCGGCGAGCGACGCGACGAAGCGGCTGTCGACGTAGTCCTTCGAGTCGACGGCCTTCGACACGACGCCCTGCTTGCGCCA
>JAYTLP010000228.1:0-16417 GCA_043729375.1 Myxococcales bacterium | reverse complement strand
CTGCCGCTGCCCGCCGGCCGTCAGCTCATGCTGAACGCGACGACGTTGCGGGGTGTAGGTGCCGAGCAGATGCGCTCCATCTCGCTGCCACCCGCGCGGGCAGGCGAGCGCATGCCCATCAAGATCACCTTCGCGCGCTGACGACCTCTTTCGCCGTGCGATAGACGGAGCGCGCGCGCTCCGTGAGCTCATCGGGCGCGACCGACAGTGCGAGCCTCATCGCCGTGCGCCCCTGCAGCGGCCAGCTGAGCAGACTCTTCGCCCAGTGCCGACGCGCCTCGGCTTTGCGTCCGTGCTTCGTGAGTTCCTCGGCGAGCCACGCGTGTGCCGACGCGAGCGTGCGACGCAGCACATGCGGCGGCAGGTGGATTCGCGCGCGCTCGTGCTCGAACACGGGGAGGATGGTCTTCAGATAGTTCTCGGCGATGGTGAGCTGGAGGTCGGGCCGCGTGAGCTGGTCCTCTGCACCTTTGCGGTAACGCACCGTGGCGCAGTCGAGGACGGCCACGCGGCCCTTGCGCGCGAGGCGCAGGTGGTACTCGTGATCTTCGCCCGTGCGCATCGACTCGTTCCAGGGCCCCGCCGCCTCCACGATCGAGCGGCGCGCGAGCACGGTCGAAGGCTGGCACAGGTTGCCGAGCGCCATCGCGGAGAACGCGTCGCCCCAGCGCACCTGGGTGCGGGGCGGCGGACCGGCCACGTTCGGCGCGAGCGTGAAGAACGCCGCACTCTCGGGCACGATGACGTGCATCGGCACGAGGTCATAGGTGGAGTACGACCCACGCATGCAGGTCGCCTTGATGAGCGCGTCGTGCTCGTCGACCATGTCCATGTCGGTCCAGATCATGCCGACGTCTGGCAGAGCGGTCAGGCACGCGTGCTGCGCGGCCAGCTTCCACGGGACCCACTGGTCGTCGGAGTCCAGGAACGCCACGTAGCCGCCCTGCACCAGGCGCAGCGCGTGGTTGCGAGCGGATGAGACGCCGCCGTTCGGCTGCTTCACGTACAGCACGCGACCATTGCCCGCGTAGGTCGCCATGACCTGCTCGGTCTCGTCGCGAGAGCCGTCGTCGAGCACGATGGCAAGCACGTTCCCGTAGGTCTGCTCGAGAACGCTGTCGACCGTACGGCGGATGAGGTGCGCCCGGTTGTACGTGGGGATGACGACGCTGATGCGATCGGAGGTCGGGTCGGACATCAACTCTGGCGCTCCTCGACGGCACTCGCACGCCGCGCTTCCTGTCTCGCGAGCTTCGCCTCCTCTCGCGCTCTTCGCCCGGCCTCGGCGTCACGCGCTGCGCGCCCCCCCAGGATCCACCCCACGACGATGCCCAGCAGAAGCATCGCCGGGATGTAGACGACGTGTGCCGCGGTGGGCATCAGCGCGCGATCTTCGCTCGCAGGGCCTCGATCTCCCCCTCGACGCGACGCGAGCGGGTCTGCACCGTCAGCGTCCACACCGCCAGCGCGGCGAAGATGAAGCCGTATGCGGCGGCGACGAGATTACGCGCGGGGATGGACTCCCCGGCCGCGAGCTGCTCGCCCGGCTGCAACGGTGTGAAGCCCTCGGCGTCGGGCGCCGCGTGGACGAGCGAGGTGAGCAGGAGTAGTGCGAGCAAGCACAGGAGCGAGCGGAGCTTCATCATACGGGGTCTCCATCGAGCAGGCCACGGTCCTCGGCCTCGAGATACAGCGCGTCGAACGCGGCGCGGGTGCGCTCGAGCGCGACGCGCGCCTCGAGCAGCACGAAGTAGAGGAATGTGAACGTGAGGAACGAGACCCAGAACGCGGGACGCATGCCCGGGTCGAGCGTGGGCACGACGCTCGTCTTCGGGTGGATGCTGCGCCAGATGCTCACCGACACGTAGATGAGCGGGACGTTGGCTGCCCCGAAGATTGCGAGTCCTGCCGCGAGGCGCTTGCCGCCCGGGCCGCCGTAGCGACGGGCGAAGAGGTACGCGATGAAGATCATCCAGAGCAGAAGCGTGAGCGTGAGGCGCACGTCCCACTCCCACCAGTGCCCCCAGGCCTTGCGTGCCCATAGCGGGCCGGTCACGAGCGTGCACAGGCCAAAGACGACGGTGAGCTCGGCAGCCGACGCCGCGAGTCGCTCGCCCCAGGCCGCGCTGCGGAACAGGTAGGCGATGGCGCCGAACGCGCAGACGAAGGCGGACAGGAAGCAGACCCAGGCGCACGGGACGTGAAAGTAGAAGATCTTTTGCACGAACCCCATGGTGGGCTCGCGGGGTGCGGCGAGGATGAGGGACGGCGCCCACAGCAGGCCGGAGACGGCGAGCAGCGCGAGCACGAGCGATACGGGTCTGAGCTTCATGGTCAGCCTTCACTCGCGGCGAGCGGCTCGAAGGTCCACAGGCCGAGCGTCACGAAGACGAGATCGAAGACGAAGAGAAACCGCGTCCAGAACGCGGGGAGAGTGGGGTCTTCCCCCGTGAGGAGGCCCGCTGTTCCGCGGGCCCCTGCGATCAGCACCGGCACCACCAGAGGATAGACGATGAGCGGCAGGAGGAGGTCGCGCGAACGACTGCGGCCGAGCGACGCCGCGAACAGGCTCGCCACCGCGGAGAAGCCGACGACACCGAGCGCGAGCAAAAGCGCAATGCCGCCGGCGTGCTCCGCCAGCGGCGCGCCGAACAGCAGGCCCACGCCGAAGGCTGCAACGGTGACGACCAGTGACATCAGCATCGACAGCGAGAGCAGCTTGCCCACGTAGAGTGCCGTGCGCGGCAGCGGCGACAGGAGCAGCGCGCGCCACGTGTCGCCCTCGCGCTCACGCTCGAACGCGCGGCCGATGCCCAGCGTCCCCGTCAACGCCACGGTGACCCACAGCACGCCGGCGGCCACATCCAGCGTCGGGCGCTCGCCGCCCAGGAACGAGAACGCGAACACCAGGAGCACGACTCCAGCGAAGAAGACGCTGGCGTACACGAGCTCCTTGCGCCGGACCTCGACGACGACATCCTTCCAGACGAGCCGCAGCACGTACGATGCGTAGCTCACGACGCGAGCGCCTCGTCGTAGATGAGCCCGAGATCGGCGCCTGCCACGAGAGGCTCGTCCCGCACGATGCGGCCGCGCGAGAGCACGAGCACGCGGTCACACAGGGGCGCGATTGCAGCGAGCTCGTGCGACACGACGAGCAGGCTGGCCCCGCGCGCCTTCTCCTCGGCGAGCAGACCGACGACGAGCTGCGTCCCGTGCCGATCGAGCCCGGTGAGCGGCTCGTCCAGGAGGAGGAGCTTCGGCGCATGTACGATGGCCCGGGCGAGCGCGAGGCGCTGCAGCATTCCTCGCGAGTACGTCCGCGCCGGGCGATCGGCCGCGGCCTCGAGCGCAACGCGGCCGAGCAGCTCCGCAGCACGGGCTGCTGGATCCACGACACCATACAGCGCGCCGAAGAACGCCAGGTTCTCGCGGGCGGACAGGTCGGCGTAGCAGAGACTTTCGTGCGCGACGAGACCGATGGATGCGCGGGTCGCCGCATCGGCATCGCGCCCGCTCCACTGGACGGTGCCACGCGCAGCGCGCTCGAGCGTGGACAGGATTCGCAGCAGCGTGGACTTGCCGGCGCCGTTGGGCCCCAGCAGCGCCGCAGCCTGACCGGTGGCGAGCGACAGCGATACGCCACGCAGCGCCGGCTGGCGTCCGTACGCCTGGTACACCCCGTCGGCGAAGACCGCCGGCGTCACGCCTACCCGCCTCCGAGCTCGTCGAGCCCACGGTAGATATCGGAGAGCCTCGCGACGATTCGCTGACGGTCGGCCGGCACGCCGTTCGGATCCGCGTCGAACGCCACGAGCTGCTCGAACACGCGACGACGCTCGACCTCCAGCCGCGTCCGTCGGTCGCCACCGCCCGCTGCAGCATAGACACCGAATGCGAGCACGAGCGCGATGCAGATACCCGCAGCGATGTAGCGTGGCAGCGCGGTCGTGTGCGGGAGTCCGTCGAAGCGAACACTGATGTCGCCCCCGCGCTTCGTGCCGTCGCCGAAGTGGACGGTGAGCTTGTGACCCTGCATCTCGCGATCTTCGCTCTGGAAGTTGTGACCGGAGACCTGGAGCGCCTCGAGGCGCTGGGTGACGACGGCGACCCGGTCGAAGGCGATGGGCGTGGGCTGCGTCAGCTCCACGCTCTCGCCATGGTATGGCAGCACGTAGGAAGCGCGGAGCGGCGTGTCGCCCGGCGGCAGCGGCGCGCGGTACACGATGTCGTGGCCGGACGTGGCGACGTTCGGGTCGTTGTCCGGCGCCTGGAGCTGCACCGCATCGTGGGGCAGCGGGATGTGCAGCCCTTCGGGGCCCGCGTCGAACGCGGCGGTGCCCGCGTTGTGGATGCGCAGCACCTCGATGACCTGGAGCGCGTCGTCGGTGACCTCGACGAGGAAGTGCGAGCCTTCGGAGATGCTCAGCGCGCTCGTGTCGGAGGTGACCTGCCGGACAACGAGCACGACGCGGGAGCCGGCGTTGTCCTGCAGCTTGAACGGCTTGCCCGCGAAGCGCGCGCCGCTCGAGATGATCTCGGCCACGTACCCGGACGTGGGCTTGCGATCGAGGCCTTCGAACTTCGCCTCGCCGGCGGTGTCGGTCTTCGCATGCAGCTCGACGACCTTCTGCTCGCCCGCGCGCGCGTGGCCGAGCACGACGTCGAGGCCGGCGAGCGCCTGGCCCGTGCCGTCCTCCGCGCGGACGACGAGCGTGCCGGGGGGCAGCGTGCCGTCGACGTGCGCGGAGCCGTCGGGTGACCCGGCGCCCTCGGCGGGGAACACCAGCATGACGCGCGTCCCCATCTGGGCATCGAGCTGCATCGGCTGCGACTCGAGGGAAGTCTCGCCCTGCTTCGCAGAGGCGATGAACGGGCCCTGGGCGAGCCCCGAGAACGTGACGCGGCCTTCGGCGTCGGTCTTCTGCGACTGCGCCTTCCCGCCGTCCCCGGCGAGCGTGACGTCGACGCCGACCATGCGCTTGTCGAGCGTGCCACGGATGAGGCGCACCGTGATGGTCCCCGCGGGGACCTGCGGGTCGGCGCGGGGGATTCCCGACATCTTCGACGGGTCCACCATCATGGGCTGAGCCGACGCGACGCCGCACAGAAGGAGCAGGACGACAAGGTACCTCACGCATTCCCCGCAGCAGCGACGAGACGGTGTGCGCACTTCTTGCAGAAAATCGCGTCTGCGTCGTTGAGTGCGCCGCACTGCGGACAGCCCGGGACCATGGGAACCGCCTTCTTCTTCACGGCGCCGCGCTTGCGCCACAGCTCCTCCTCGATGAGCGCGCCGTAGTCGATTTTCTGCTCGTCGAGCTGGCGCATCACCCGGATGGCGCGCGCGCGGTACACGCCGCCGATCTCGGCGAAGTCCGCGTCCGACACCTTGTGCATCTCGTGATCGAACTCGAGCTCCTTCAGCGCCTTCATGAGCATGGTCTTCTCGCGCTCGAGCTCCTTGCGGCGACGGCCGGTGGCCACCGCGAGCTCGACGATGGGCGGCTCGACGAACAGCGCCACCGCGGCGCGACCAAGGAGCTGTACGCACAGCACGAGCACGCCGCCGGATGCGCCGAGGAAGAACGCGGAGCCCCAAGCGTGTCTGGCGACGAGCGCCGCGTATGCGAACAGGCCGACGAAGACGACCGCGGATGCGACCCGTGAAGCAAGACGAAACATCAGCTCAGCTCGTCGAGCTCGTCGTCGAGGCGCGCTGCAAGGTCTTCGTCTTCGGGGCTGAGCTTGGTCTTCTCCCGGGCCACGGCGACTCGACGCTCGGCGGAGCGCACGGTCACGCGACGCGCGAACACCACGAGCAGCCCGACGGCCGACAGCAAAGCGAAGTAGGGCAGCCCCCACGCGAGCCGGTTGAAGCCCGTGTCGGGCGGCACGCGGAGCACCTGCTGCCCGTACTTGGTGTGCTCCCACGCGATGATCTCGTCGTCGCTCTTGCCCTGGTCGAGGAGGGCCTGCACCTCGGCGCGGTGGCTGACGCCCATGCCGCACTCACCCTCGCACTCGTCGAGCGCATGCGCGCAGGTGCCGCAGATGCACTTGAACTGCTGGAACAGCTTTCGCTCGTGGTCGCTGCGGGCCACATGTAGATCGAGGCCGCCCTGCGCCGCTTCCATCTGTTGCGCGCTCGCGACGTTGCCCAGGCCGAGCATCAGGAAGACGAGCAGTGAGACGACGGTCGCCTTGCCGTCGGTGTTGAGGCGCTCCTGCTTGGCCGCGAGCGCGTAGGCACGGTCGGGCATGTACGCGATGACGGTACCGATCAAGAGCAGGATCCAGCCGAGCCAGATCCAGTTCACGAGCGGGTTCACGACCACCTTGATGTTGGCGCGCTGCACGGGCGCTCCCTCGTAGCCGTTGAGGACGATGTAGAGGTCCTCGCCGAGCGTGCGGTTGATGTCGACCTCGGTGGTGGGCGGCTCGTCCTCGTGATGGCGGTACGCCCACTTCGCGGGGACCGCAATGCTGTACGGGCGACCGTCACGCGTGACCGTGAGGTGCGCCGACGTCATCTCCTTGGCGGGAGTGGTCTCGCGGCGCAGGCCGTCGAAGCGCACCGCGTAGCGCCCGAGCGTGACGGACTTGCCGACCTCGAGCGTGGCGTCGACCTCGTGCTTGTAGGCGTCACCGGCGAAGCCCATGAACATGAGCACCATCGCGAGGTGAACGATGTACCCGCCGTAGCGTCGCTTGCCGCGCGCGACGAGGCCGATGAGCGACGTGACGAAGTCGAGATTGGTGTGGGTCTGGCGCACGCGCGCGCCGCGCACGAACTCCTGCGTGATGGTCGCGGTGACGAATGCGCACAGACCGAAGCAGAACACGGCGGCCGTGACAGGGAGCCCGACGGCGTGGCCGCGGACGGTCCACATCTGCCAGCCGCGCAACGAGGGAACGAGCTGCAATGCAAGGATCGTCGCAAACAGCGCGGCCACGGGGATCGCGAACTGCTCCTTCAAGTTCTCCGGCGTGGCGCGCCGCCAGGCTATGAGCGGTCCGACGCCGGTGAGGAACAGGAGGACGAGACCGATGGGCGTCATCCACTTCGTGAAGAACGGCGGGCCCACGGTGATGCGCTCGTGGGTGATGAACTCGGAGATGGTCGGGAACAGCGTGGCGATGAGGACGAAGAACGCAGCGGAGAGCAGCACCCAGTTGTTCACGAGGAACGCAAACTCCCGCGAGACCCACGAGTCGAGCTCGTTGCGCGAGCGCAGCAGCGGCAGGCGATAAATGACGAGCCCGAACGAGAACAGCAGGATGAGTCCGATGAAGACCGAGAAGATGATGGCGAGCTCGGTGTCCTGACCGAACGCATGGACCGACTGCACGATGCCGGAACGGGTCATGAACGTGCCGATCATCGTCAACGTGAACGTGATGATGACGAGCGAGACGTTCCACACCTTCATCATCCCGCGGCGCTCCTGGATCATGATGGAGTGCAGGAACGCGGTGGCCGTCAGCCACGGCAAGAAGCCCGCGTTCTCGACGGGGTCCCATCCCCAGTAGCCGCCCCACCCGAGCTCCTCGTAGGCCCACAGCGAGCCGAGGATCAGCCCCTGCGACAGGAAGTACCAGGACAGGATCATCCAGCGCCGCGTGGAGGCGAGCCACGAGTCGTCGAGGTTTCCGGTGATGAGCGCCGCGAGGCCGAACGCGAAGGGGACGGTGGCCGCAACGAACCCCAGGTACAGCGACGGCGGGTGCGTGGCCATGTACGGATTCTGCAGCAGCGGGTTGAGGCCCTTGCCCGTGTGCGGCGCGTCGGTGAGGAACGTGTCGAAGGGGTGCTTCTCCCAGATGATGAGGAACAGGAAGAACGCGACAATGGTGTAGAGCACAGCCGTGACGTAGGGCAGGAGTTCCTTGTGCCGCTCGCGGTTGACGTAGAGCGCGATGGACGAGAACAGCGACAGCAGCAGCGCCCACCACACGATGGAGCCCTCCAGCCCGCCCCAGAACGACGTGATCTTGTAGACCCACGGCATCGAAGCGTCCGAGTGCTGCTGGACGTACTTCACCGTGTAGTCGTTCGAGAGCAGGAGGAAGAACATCACGGCGGACGCGAACGAGACGAGCGCCGTCGAGGCGTAGGAGGCGATGAGGCCCGAACGCTCGAGGCGCCGCTCGCCGCGCCGCGCGCCGGCGACTGACGCCATGACCGCGTAGATGGCAGCCACCATGGCTGCGAGCAGGCCGGCCGAGCCGACCTGAGCGAGTGGGTTATCGTGAGTCATGCGTCAAAGGCTCTTGTCGCCGCGCGTGCACAGCGTGGCCGCGGGACCGTCGGGGCGGGCGGAGTATTTGGAGGGACACTTGGCGCTGATCTCGGATGCGTGGAACTGGTTGCCATCGAGAGTGCCCTTGACGACGACCTCCGCGCGGTCTTTGAACGTGTCGGGGACCGTGCCCGAGTAGCGCACCTCGACGGTCTTTTCGCAGTTCACCGCCTGGAACTTGTACTCGATCTGCTGGCGGCCCTGGTCCATGCGCTTGGCGATGGAGCCCGGGACCACGAAACCGTGCATCTGGAGGTGTTTTCCGGACCATGCGCCCGGGTTCTGCGTGAGCTCGTCGACGTGCTTGTAGTACTCGAAGGCCTCACCGGCGCTCGAGTAAAAAAGGTAGCCGATTCCACCGAGCACGATGACCAGGGTCGCGACGGCCGGGAGGATGCGCTTCGTGCGCTGCGAGCGGTGGGGCGTGTCCATGGAGCCTCCGCGGCGCCGATCGAGCTGGGCGCCGCTCGACGACTGTACTGCGCAGACCCCTCATCGTCGAGGGAGCAATGTGATACGCCCTGCCACCCTGCTCGTACCCAGGTGGCCTCAGCCGCCGATCACGATCATATGCCGCCTCGGGCCGCCTGCGAGCGCGCCGGTGGACGTCGTGCCCAGGACGAAGGAGTGACCCTCACCCTTTTCGCTCACCGCGCGGACGACGGCGGCACGCACGGCATCGGGGCCGCGACGGATGGCTGCGCGGAGATCGAGCGGATCGCCGGACCTGTGGCCGGACGGCGGGGGGTCGTCGATACCGAGACACGCGTGCAGGCGGCCCCGCGCGGAGACGCGGATGCGGTTGCACGTGGTGCAGAACGGCTCGGTGACGGCGGCGATGATGCCGACGGTGTTCGCGGTGCCGGTGACGCGCAGGTGGCGCGCCGGGCCGACGCCAGGCCCAACACGGTCGCACGGCTCGAGCGCGCCGAGCCCGGCTTCGAGGCGGGCGCGAATGGCAGCCGCGGGGAGGAATCGCTGCGTCGGCGCCACGACACCGTCCGACATCGGCATGAGCTCGATGAACCGCGGCTGCAGGCCGTGCGCCCAGGCGTAGCGCGCGAGCCCGACGAGCTCCTCATCGTTGACGCCGTCGAGCGCGACCACGTTGAGCTTGCCGGACGTGAAGCCTGCTGCCGTCGCCGCGTCGATACCGGCGAGCACCGTGTCGAGATCGCCACCGGACAGCGCGCGGAAGCGCGCGGGATCGAGTGTGTCGAGGCTGATGTTGAGGCGGTGCAGGCCGGCCTCGCGCAGCGCCACCGCCAGCGCCGAGAGCCGGGTCGCGTTGGTGGTGAGCGAGAGATCGACGAGGTCCAGGCCGGCAAGCCTGCGCACGAGCTCCGGCAGGCGCGGCCGCAGCGTGGGCTCACCGCCCGTGAGACGTACGCGACGAAGGCCGAGCGGCTGCAGCGCTTCGACGAGCGCCACGATCTCGTCGTCCGACATCCAGTCCGACGGTAGCTCCTCGTGGTGCGACGGTACACAGTAGGTGCAAGCGAGGTTGCAGCGCTCGGTGAGGGAGAGCCTCACATACTCGACGGGGCGGGCCTGCGCATCCACGAGGACGCTCACCTCCGGGCCTCGCGCACGAGGTGCCCGGCCTCCGGCAGGACGAGCTTTTCGAGCGCGAGGCACACCGCGCTTTCCGAGCCGGGGCAGCAGAACAGCAGCGTCTTGCCGATGGTACCGGCGAGCGCGCGCGAGAGCATGGCCGCCGGACCCAGCTCGGCATACGACAGACTGCGAAAGAGCTCGCCGAAGCCGGGGAGGCGCTTGTCGACGAGGCCGACGAGCGCCTCGTAGGTGGTGTCGCGCGCCGTGATGCCGGTGCCACCGGCGGTGACGATGAGGTCGGCCCGATCGTCGCGGGCGAGCGCGCGGACGTGCGCGGCGATCGCTTCTGCATCGTCGCGCACGATGCGGTAGTCGACGAGCGTGTGCCCGGCCGCGGCGACGAGCGCGCAGGCTGCCCGGCCCGCGCCGTCGGTCGCCTCGGTCCGCGTGTCGGACACCGTCACGAACGCAATGCGCACAACGCGTGGCGAATCGGACCGGTGGCTGTGTACGCCCATGACTTCTCGACGTTGGCCCGGCGCGCCTCCCCGTGCAAGTGGCACCACGGCCGCCCCGCGTGTAAGACGAGCGCGTGGACCTGCATCGCGCGTTCTTCTCACGCAGCATGAAGCTGCTGCGCCACCCCGTGGTCGCGCGCTGGCTCGCCGGCCCCCGCGCGATGGACACCTTCGTCGGCGTGGTCCGTACGCTCGGGCGCACCCGCGCGC
The DNA here is from genome assembly GCA_043729375.1 of Myxococcales bacterium. Lineage (GTDB taxonomy): Bacteria > Myxococcota_A > Polyangia > Palsa-1104 > Palsa-1104 > JBDTCO01. Next base: position 5,829 of record JAYTLP010000228.1, on the reverse strand, counting down.
GCTTGCAGAGCAGGACTGCCGACGTGAGGTCTTTCGTCCGCGACCTGCGGCGCTAGGACAGCTCCGGCTCAGCGGTGCCAGCGCCCCGGCTCGTAGCGCCAGCGGTTGCCGCTGCGCAGCCACCGATGCGGCGCGTACACGTAGCCCCGACGATGGCGGGCATGGCGCCCGGCAAACCACTCGTGCCTGCCGCCGCGATAGAGCCATCGCCCGCCGACCCACACGGCACCGTGGTACGGCGCCGCCGGCACGACTTCCACGCGCGGTGGGGGCGGCTCGTTGTCGACCTCGACCAGCCCGCCGCCATCGTCGTAGTACTCCGCGGCGCAACCCGTCATCGGTAGTGTTGCCGACAGCGCCAGCGCGGCGAGCCCCCTGCCCCACTTCGTCTGCGAGATCTTCATGTCGTCGGCCTCTTCACTCTCGAGCGGCAGACCGGGAGCAGCGCTCGCAGCGGGCGCTGCGTCAGGACCAGGCGTCGTACTTGGCGAAGGTCATGGTGAAGGTGGCGCGACCCTGCGAGGCCGAGCGCACCGCCGTTGCGTAGCCGAAGAGCGCCTTGAGCGGCAGCTTCGCCTTCACCGCCCGCTGTACACCGCGCACGCCGACGTCCTCGATCTGGGCACGTCGGCTCGAGAGATCGCCGAGCACGTCGCCGAGGAACTCCTCGGGCACGACGACCTCGACATCCATGATCGGCTCGAGAAGCGCCACCTTGGCAGCCCTGAGCGCGTGCCGCAGCGCGGTCTGAGCGGCGATACGCCAGCCCACGTCGGTCTTCACGCCGTCGCGCAGCTCGACGGCGAGCAGCGTGGCTTCGAGGTCGACGAGCGGGTACCCGTCCGGTCCGGTATTGACGGCCTCGCGCAGCCCCTCGAGCGCGGCCGCGACGGCCATCGGCTGCTTCGACTTGAGGGGACCCGGCACGTCCGGGCCGGGCGGCGGCACCTTGCCCAGCACGTGCACGCCCGCGCCGCGCGGGAGCGCGCGCACCTTCACGGTGGCGCCGCCGAACAGCACCTCGGAGTCGTTGGCGGGGTTGGCGCGCTCGATGTGCCCCTCGCCAGTGCCCTCGCCCGTGACCGTCTCGCGGTACACGACCTGCGGACGACCCAGCCTCGTCTGCACGCCGTACTCGCGCGCGAGACGGTCGTGGATGATGTCGAGGTGGAGCTCGCCCATGCCCGAGATGAGGGTCTGGCCCGTCTCGTCGTCGACGCGGACCTTGAAGGTCGGGTCCTCGTCCTGCAGCTTCTTGAGCGCGTCCTCGAGCTTTTCCTTGTCCGCGGTCGACGAGGCCTCGACGGCGGAGGAGATGACCGGCTCGTAGGTGTCGATGCGCTCGAGCATGATCGGCGCCTTCGTGCTCGAGACCGTGTCGCCGGTGCCGAAGTCCTTGAGGCCCATGGCCGCGATGATGTAGCCGGCGCCGATCTTCTCGACGCGTTCGCGCCGATCCGCGTGCACGGTGAAGAGTCGAGAAATCTTCTCGGTCTGCTTGAGGCGCGGGTTCAGCACCTCGTCACCGACCGCGATGGTGCCCGAGTACAGGCGCAGAAAGACCGTCTTGCGACCTTCGACCATCGCGACCTTGAACGCGAGCGCGGCGAGCGGCGCCTTGTCGTCGACGGGGCGCTCCTCGGGCTCGCCCGTCGTGGGGTGCGTGCCGTGGACGACCGGCCGGTCGAGCGGCGACGGCAGGTACTCGACCACGGCGTCGAGCAGCGGCTGCACGCCCTTGTTGCGCAGCGCAGTGCCGCACAGCACCGGCACGAGCTTGCTGTCGATGGTGGCGCGACGGAGAGCCGCGCGCAGCGTGGCGGCGTCGATCTCGGTCCCGCCGAGGTAGGCCTCCGCGATCTCGTCGTCGACGTCGGCGATGGCCTCGACGAGCGCCGTGCGCGCGACCTCCGCCTCGACGCGCAGGTCGGAGGAGAGGTCGGTGTTCTCCGACGGTGCCTCGTCCTCCTCGCCCGAGAAGGTGAGCTGCGTCATGGTGAGCAGGTCGACCATACCCGTGAACTGGTCCTCCGCACCGACGGGCAGCTGCAAGAAGGCGGGGCGTGCGCCGAGGCGCGTCTTCACCTGCTCGATGACCGCGAGGTGATCGGCGCCGATGCGATCCATCTTGTTGATGAACGCGATGCGCGGGACCTTGAACTTGTCGGCCTGGTGCCAGACGGTCTCGGACTGCGGCTCGACGCCGTCGACGGCGCTGAACACCACGACGGCTCCGTCGAGGACGCGCAGAGAACGCTCGACCTCGATGGTGAAGTCGACGTGCCCCGGCGTGTCGATGAGGTGCATCTCGTGGTCGTTCCAGTGGAACGTCGTGGCTGCGGCGGTGATGGTGATGCCGCGCTCGCGCTCCTCCGGCATCCAGTCCATCTGCGTCGCACCTTCGTGCACCTCGCCGATCTTGTGGATGCGACCGCTGTAGAAGAGAAACCGCTCCGACACGGTCGTCTTCCCGGCGTCGATGTGGGCGACCACACCGAGGTTACGGACACGCTCTAGCTTGACGGCCTTGGCCATGCGGCTGCGGAGTATATCGTGTAGTGTCTTTTCCACCATGGCTACGCGAAGAACCACACTCGCCCTGTCTGCTTTTCTCGTTGGCACCACCTGCCTGTGCATCGATCATTCGGCCGCGCAGGCGCGAGCCACGCCGGCACAGCCCGAAGCGGCTGCACCCGACTACGACGCCGCCGGCAAGCAGTTCGCGGCGGGTCAGGAGGCGTTTGCGGCGAAGCGGTTCCACGTCGCTGCGCTTCATTTCAAGGCGGCGTACGACATCACGCGGGACGCCGTCCTCCTCTTCAATGTCGGCGAGTCGTACGAAAACGCGGGCGACGCCGCGCATGCGCGCGACAGCTATCGCGCGTATCTCGCGCAGAAGCCGTCAGCCCAGGACCGCGGCGACGTCGACAAGCGCATTGCCCGCCTCGAGGACAAGAAGGCCGCGCCGCTCGTCGACCGGTCCATCGACGGCGACCGGGCAGAGGCCGACCGTGTCGTAGCATCGGGTGCCGTGCCTCCCGTAGCACCGCCTGTCGAAGTCGCCGCGACGCCGTCCGGAGGGCCGGCCATGTCCACCGAGCCTGCCGCCACCCCCGCTGCCCCGCCCCCGCTCGCCGTCGTCGCCACATCACCGGAGAAGCCGCTGCAGGTCGGCCTCCTCGAAGAACACCCTGCCAGCCGCCTGCGTGTGGCCGCCTGGAGCGGCGTCGCCGCCACGCTGGCGCTGCTCACGACGGGCGCGATCCTCGGGCTCGCAGCGCAGTCTCGTGGTGACGAGGTCACGCGACGGCTCTCCTTCGTCGACTCCACCGGCCAGCCGCTGACCTACGACGCGGCTGCTCGGGCCGATTTTTCGAACCTTCGCTCCGAGGGCAAGCTCTACAACGGGCTTTCCATCGGCTTCTACACGGCGTCGGCCGCGATGGCCGTCGCCACCACCACGATGTTCCTCGTCGACTCGCGCAGGAACAAGAAGAGCGCGCACGACATCGCCTTTTCACCGACCATCTCACCTGGTACGGCCGGGCTCGTTGCCGGGGGGACCTTCTGATGCGCACCCTGCTCTGCCGAAAGCTCTTCGGAGTCTCGCTGTTCTGCGCCTCCCTGCTGGGCGGGCTGAGCGGCTGCTACCAGGTGAACGAGCCGGTCTGCGCGTACGCATGTGGCGTCGACCAGAGCTGCCCGAGAAGCTACGAGTGCCGGGCCGACCGCTACTGCCACAGAAAGGGCTCCACGGCGGCCTGCGAGTATTCCGATGCGTCCGTCGTCATGGAGGACGCGAGCATCGTCGACATGTCGATGCCCGATCAGAACCAGTCGTTCGACCTGCCACCGGCTGACGGCTCCGCGCACGACTGAGCAAGTCCGCGTGGTACACTGACGGACGCGCGGCGCGTCCGGGCGTTCCATGACTCAGGATACTTTCCCTCGGATGTTCGGCAAGTACGCGCTTCTACGCCCGTTCGCACGCGGCGGTATGGGAGAGATCTGCCTGGCTGCGCACGGCGAGCTGGGCGGGCTCGAGAAGCTGTGCCTGGTCAAGAAGGTCCTGCACATCGACGACCAACCGTCGCTTGCGGCGCGGCTGCTCGACGAAGCCAAGGTCGCGGTGCGGCTGAACCACGCCAACCTCGTGCAGGTCTTCGATGCCGGTCGAGTCGACGAAGAGCTCTACATCGCGATGGAGCTCATCGAGGGGCGTGACCTGCGCGCCGTTTGGAACCGCACCGCCGAGCGTCGCTCACGCATCCCGCTGGACGTTGCGCTGTACGTCGTGCGCGAGATGTCTCGCGGCCTCGAGTATGCGCACAACTACGGCGGGCTGAACCTCGTCCACCGGGACATCGCGCCACCGAACATCCTTCTCTCCTGGCACGGCGAGGTGAAGATCACCGACTTCGGCCTCGCCCGCTCGACGCTGAAGAGCGAAAAGACCGCGCCGGGCATCGTGTACGGCCGCATCGCTTACCTGGCGCCGGAGCAGGCGCGCGGCGAGCAGGCCGACAAGCGTACGGACGTCTACGCCGTTGGTGTCATCCTGTGGGAGCTCCTCACCGGCAGGCCGCTGCATCAGACCACCGAGGAGGCAGTGAAGAACCTCGAGCAAGCGCGGCACCCGCGTGTCGAGAAGCCGTCCAACTACGCGCGGGGCATCACACCCTCGCTGGATGCCGTCGTTCTGAAGGCGCTCGCCGTCACGCGCGACGACCGCTACCAGACCGCCGACGAGCTCCGTCGCGGGCTCGCCGAGGAGCTGGCGCGCGTCGCGCCCACCACGGACGCGTCGCGTCTGTCGGCCTGGCTCTCGGAGCAGTTCGAGGATGTCGTGAAGAGCGAGGCGATCGAGCACGAGCGTCTGCTGCGCGAGGAGCTGCCGCTCTTGCGTGCGCGGCAGCCCACGCCGCTCCGGCCGCAGGTCGTCCGCGCGCAGTCGCTTGATCTGCGCATCGCCGGCGTCGATCGCGACGACGACGTGAATTTCCCTGCCCGCCCCTCGGGCGCCGCCCCTACGCTCGCAGCCGTCGTGGCACCGCAGCGGTCGCAGCCAGGCATGGGCGTGCATCCAGTCGCCAGGCGGGCGGCCACCGCGCCTCTGCCGCCTCCGCCGCCGAAGCCGCGCGCGCCCCGCACCTTCGAAGACGACGGCGAGACGCGCGTGGAGGGTGACAACGACGGCCCCACGCAGACCCACCATCCACGCGGCGTCGCAGCAGCAGCGCGCGCGCTCGATCCGGCCAACGACGAGACGCTCGCGGCAGACGATTTCGTCGGCGAGATCATCGACGGGCGCTACCGCATCGACCGTCTGCTCGGGACCGGTGGGATGGGCGCGGTCTACGAGGCGGAGCACACCGGCATCGGCAAGATGGTGGCGCTGAAGGTCCTGCACCCGCAATTCTCGCGGCAGGCCGATCTCGTGCAGAGGTTCCGTCGCGAGGCGCTCGCAGCCTCGAAGGTGGGCCACCCGAACATCATCGACGTCACCGACTCCGGAACCACCGACGAAGGCGACGCGTACTTCGTCATGGAGCGACTCGACGGCACCGACCTCGCAGACGTGCTCCGGCACGAGCGACGCCTCGCGATCGATCGAACCATCGCGGTGGGCGCGCAGATCTGCCGCGCGCTCCAGGCCGCCCACCAGGCGGGCATCATCCATCGCGATCTGAAACCCGAGAACATCTTTCTCGTATCGCGCGACGGTCAGCCCGACTTCGTGAAGGTGCTCGACTTCGGCATCGCGAAATCAGACGACGTGGCGCAGACGTCGCGGCGCCTCACCACACCCGGCATCGCAATGGGCACGCC
>JAYTLP010000227.1:0-5634 GCA_043729375.1 Myxococcales bacterium | reverse complement strand
CGTCGAGGTGTTCATCGACGCCGATGGCGATGGCAAGACGTACATCGAGCTCGAGGCCAACCCGAAGGGGGCGACCTTCGACTCCTACCTGCCGACGTTCCGCAAGAACACCAACGAATGGGAGTCGGGCATGGTCGCGGGCGTCAAGGTCGATGGCACCGTGGACGTTCGCACCGACGTCGACAAGGGCTGGGTCGCAGAGCTCGCGATCCCGCTCGTCGCTGCGCGAGGTCGGGAGAAGGAGATGAAGGGCGTGCCGCCAATCGTCGGGACGGAGTGGCGCATCAACCTCTTCCGCCTGGATCAGCCGATGAACCGCACGTCGGTTGGCTCGGCATGGTCACCCCCGATGGTCGGCGACTTCCACGCGCTCGATCGCTTCGGCACGCTCGTCTTCGGCGACGACAAGGGCAACGCGCCCGGCGCGGTTCCGACTGCCGTGACGCCCCCGGCCCCGGCTGCGGCACCTACGTACATCCCGACGACGGACGCCGCCGCACGCTCGGAGGCGCTGAAGAAGCTGCTCTTGACGCCTTCACCCGGCCTGCGCAACGCACAGGAGGAGCAGCAGCACTGAGCCGCGCCGTATGCCCTGCGATGGCTACATGTCGTCGCAGGGCGTGCCGAGGCGCTGCCCCGTGTAGACGCCGAGGTCCGTGTAGAGCATCACGTGGTTGTCCTCGATGGGCACCACGGTCAGCTCCAGCTTCTGCTTTCCGACGATCCACTTGCCTTCGCTCGCGCTCGAGACGAGGCGCAGCTCCCCCGACTTGGTCGAGAAGATGTCTCCCTTGGAGTCGGAGACCACGTTCGTCATTCTCTGCTGCTTCAGATCGCCCTTGGGTCCGACGAAGAGTCGGAAGCTGTTGTTGCCCGGCGGCTCGCGCAGGCGATCCACGTAGTAGTAGAGGCCGCGCTCGTCGCGGGCCAGCCAGTAGCTCTGGTACTTCCAGCGGGGGTGATGAAAGTGTGCGGCCGCGAGGAGCTTCGCGCTCTCGGCTTGCGGGACGGCCGTGAGCACGGAGTCGCGGGTCGAGCACGTCAGCGTGTAGCGCTTGTCGCGGTACTGGAACATCGACTCGACGCCGGCGTTCACGCGCGGCTCCCAGAACGAACGGGAGAAGGAAAGGTCCCCGTTCTTGCTGCCGCCAAAGCCCCGCTGCGCGTAGAAGTCCGTGCCGTCCCCGTAGAAGAACATCGGGCTCGAGAACTCGAACGGGACCAGCGCGAGGTAGTGCTTGTGACCATCGGTGAAGAGCCGCAGCTTCTCGCGCGCGGCGGTGATGTCGACGCTGTCGTCCTCCGGCTCGGCAACCTTGGCGTGGTGGGATGCCGCGGCATCGGACGGAACGACGACGAAGCCGAGCGCGGAGCAGAGAAGCAGCACGCGATGCGTGGACATGCTTCCGAGTATACTCGCGGTCGCTCATGGCAACTTCCGCGAACATCGAGGTCATGATCGGCTCCATCCTCAGCGACACCTACGAGATCGTCCGGGTGCTCGGCGAAGGCGGCATGGGCGCCGTCTGGGAGGCCAGCCACCTGCGGCTCCCCGGCAAGCGTTGCGCGGTGAAGGTGCTGCACGCGCAGGCGAGCGCGGACCCCGAGGCCTACGCGCGCTTCCGTCGCGAGGCCGACATCGCGTCCCGCATCGGTCACCCGAACATCATCGAGGTGCTCGACTGGAACACGCTGCCGAGCGGCTCGCCCTACCTCGTGCTCGAGTACCTCGAAGGCGAGGACCTCGCCGCTCGCCTCGCTCGCGGACCGGTGCCGCTCGACGACGCCCTAGCCATCACCCGGCAGATCGGCTCCGCGCTGAAGGCCGCGCACGCGAACCAGGTCGTACATCGAGACCTCAAGCCCGCCAACGTGTTCCTGGTGCCGCGCGAGGTCGACGGCAACATCGTCGATCACGTGAAGGTGCTCGACTTCGGGATCTCGAAGATCCGCAATTCCCAGACGGTGCAGACCCAGGACGCCGTGCTCCTCGGCACACCTCAGTACATGGCGCCCGAGCAAGCGCTCGGCAAGAACGCGGAGATCGACGGTCGCACCGACGTCTTCGCGCTCGCTGCGGTTCTATACGAGATGCTCTCGGGGCGGCCGCCCTTCCTCGGCTCGTCGCTCGCGGAGGTCGTCTTCAAGGTCGTGTACGAGCCGGCCACGCCGCTGCAGCAGCTTGTTCCCTCCGTACCGCCCGCAGTCGCCAATGCCATCGAGCGCGCGATGCAGAAGAGCGCTGCCGACCGCTTCCCCGACGTGTCGGCGTTCATCGAGGCCGTGACCGGTCGTGGCCTCGCCACCTCCGCTCGGCGGTCCGTCGTGCAGGTTGCATCGCCGCCCGCGACGGGAGAACGCACCGCGCTCGACGCACGCACGACCGGCGCGCGCGGTGAGGTGAGCGCGGCTCCGCCGTCGCCCGCTGGCAAGCCCTGGATGTTCCTGACTGCTGCGATCGTGGTCGGTGGGCTCGGTGCATTCGGCGCGGTGCACCTCCTCGGCGGGAAGCACCCGCCCTCGCCGGTCCTCGCTGCAGCGCCGCTCGTCGTCGAGCCGCAGCCCACCGTGGAGGCGCCGAAGCCGGTCGTGGAGGCGCCGAAGCCGGTCGATGCACACCCGCGCGTCGGAAAGCCGCGTCCGGCCGAGGTCGTCCCTGCCGATGCAGCAGCGTTGCTCGACCAGGCGGACGCCGCCCTTGCGGCGAAGGATGTAGCGGGCGCGATCACGTTTGCGCGACGCAGCATGCAGCATGGACCGACTTCGAGAGCCTATGCATTGCTGACCCGCGCGCACTGCCGGACCGGCGACCTCACTAACGCGCGCGCGACCTGGATCCACGTCGCTGCCGGCGACAGGCCGCGCGTCCACAAGGAGTGCTCCTCCAACGGCACCGACCTGTAGCTGCGATGAGGACGGCCTTTCTCTCGGCGCTCGTACTGCTGCCCGTAGTCGCGGTCGCGCAGCCGTACCCGGCGGTCGCGCGCTACAGCGACAAGATCGCGGATGTCCCGCGCGGCGAGCTCGAGCGTCGCATCGAGGCGCTCACGGCCGAGCTGGCGACAGCGGCGCGGCGCACTCCACCGCGGCCGGACTCGCGCCTGCAGCGCGCGGTGACGGCGCTCGCCGCCCAGAGTGGCGATCGCGGCACGCCGTCCAACGAGCTCGTCGAGTCCGCCCTGCGTCTCTACGGCATCGTCGAGCCCTCGCCGCACCTCATCGTCGCGCGCGCGTCCGTCGGTGCGGACGACGAGCTGCTGGCGGAGCTGCGGACCCAGCTCCCGCGCGCGCTCGGCTCTGGACACTACAGCCGTGTCGGAGCGGCCGTGGTGGTCCAAGGGGAGGCGGTCCGCGTGGTGGTGGCGCTCGGCGACTCGTACGTCGAGCTCGCACCGATCCCGCGCGAGCTGCCGAACGGCGGATCCGCGTCGCTCGGCGGGCGCCTCTCGGGGGGCTTCCAGCGGCCGAGCGCGTTCGTCACCGCGCCGAACGGTCACGCGGACATGCTTATGCTCGGCGGTGACGCGCGCAGCTTCACGGGCACCTTCCGCTGCGGCCTTGAGCGCGGGCGCTACCAGGTGGAGATTGCCGGCGAGGACCGCTTCGGCGAGACCGTCCTGGCCAACTTCCCCGTTTACTGCGGTGTGCCCGCGCCGACGACGCTCGACCTGCGCTCGGCGCCGAAGGAGGCGCCAGTCACGAACGCCGCATCGGCCGAAAGCGCGATCTTTGCGCTGCTCAATGCCGATCGAGTACGCGCGAGGCTGGCGCCGCTGGCGCTGGATGCGCGGCTCGTCGACGTCGCGCGCGCGCACTCGCGCGACATGCTCGCGCACGACTTCATCGGTCACGTCTCACCGACGACGGGCGATGCGTCGAACCGCGTCGCGCGCGCCAGGATTCCCGCGCAGCTCATCCTCGAGAACGTGGCCCGCGCGGGCACGCCCGGCGAGGTGGAGCGGGGGCTCATGGAGAGCCCGGGCCATCGGCGCAACATCCTCAGCGCCGAAGCACGCTTCATCGGGATCGGTGTCGCGCTCGTCGATTCGCTCGGCGGACAGAAGGAGCTCGTCGTCACCCAGCTGTTCATCGCGCCCGAGGCTCCGTTCCGCGCGGCCCGACCGGACGAGCTGCGCGCGCGGATCACCGAGCTGCGACGGCAGCGCGGCCTGCCTGCACCTCTCCCCGACCCGGAGCTCGATAGGATCGCGAGCGGAGTCGCACACGACATGGCGAACGGCCGGCTCGACGCCCGCTCGGCTGCCCCGGTCATCGACAAGGCGATGATGACGCTGGGCGCGCGCTACAGCAGCGTCCGCAGCGTGTTCTCCATCGCCACCGAGATCGAGCAGGTCGCGGAGTCGCTGAAGGGCTCGCTCCTCGTGAAGGGTCAGGTCGCGCTCGGCGTCGGCCTCGCGCCGGGCCCCACGAAGAGCGAGAGCGGTCAGCGAATGGCGCACCACGCGGTGCTCCTGCTCGCGACGCCTCGCTAGGAGCCCAGCACGGCGACGTCGTCTGCGACCGTGGCATCAGCGCGGGGGGCACGGCCCGCCAGCAACAGGCGGGGGCCCGACGGCTCGTGCACCACGGACGTCGCGATCGAGCCATGCGCGATGCCTCGCATGTGGACGGCCGCGACGCTGGCTGCGACGAGGCGGAGCGCGTCTGCCCGCGGCGGTGCGACCGGCGCCGGGGCCTCGAACACGGCATCGAGCGCGCCCTCGTCGCGTGGCACCAGCGCAAAGAGTCGCTGCACCCGCGGTCCTGCATCGCGGGCGAACGCGCGCAGCCACGCGAGGTGCGCGATGCCGGCGGCGCTCGCGAGGTACGACGACGACAGTCGCTCGACGTGGACCGCGCGACCGAGGCGCGTGTCCGCGCCGACCGAGACGGTGCCGCCTGCACCTTCGCACAGCGTGCTCGCCGCGACGTAGCGCGATGTCTCGACGGCGATCGCCGGTGCAGCCTCGCTCTCGATGCAGGAACGGGTATCGTGCACCGCGATGCGCGACACCACGCGACGCACCTCGTCGTCGGAGCCCGCCCGTGCCCGCGCGTCCTTCTGCAGCAGCGCGACGACGATATCGTCCCACGCCGGGTCGAGGTCGGGCACGAGCAACGTCGGCCGCGGCGGTGGCTCGGCGAGGTGCTGGGCGACGAAGTCGGGCCCCGTGAACGGAAGCCGCCCCGTGAGGGCGTGGAAAGCGATTGCACCGAGTGCGTACAGGTCGGTCGCAAAATCGACCCCCACGGGGCCGCCGCGCAGCGCTTCGGGAGCCATGTATGCGAGCGTGCCGGCGATGCCCGCGGTCTGCGTGGCCTCCTCCGACGACAGGTGAGCAGCGCCGAAGTCGCCCACCTTCACGTTGCCCGTCGGCGTGAAGAAAAGGTGCGCCGGCTGGAGGTCGCCGTGCACCACCGCGCGCGCGTGCACGGCCGACAGCGCGTCGAGCACGTCGAGCAGGAGTCGCTTCACGAGCCCGTCGGGCAGCGGTCGCGCCACCTTCGCATCGTCGTCTTGCAGTCGATCGGCGAGCGTGCCCCCCGCGACGTGCTCCATCACAACCAGCCCCTGCGCTTCGTCGACGTCGAAGATCTCGACGACGTTGGGGTGCCGCAGCGAGCCGACGAGTC
>JAYTLP010000226.1:0-3105 GCA_043729375.1 Myxococcales bacterium | reverse complement strand
CGCGGCGACGAGCGAGAAGCGGGCGGGGAAGCGCACCGACATCGCCGTGCGCACCACGAGCACGGAGCGATCTTCGAGCGGCGCCCGCAGCGACTCGATGGCGCCGCGCGAGAACTCCGGCAGCTCGTCGAGGAACAGGACCCCGTGGTGCGCGAGGCTGATCTCGCCGGGCCGTGGATGCGAGCCCCCACCTATGAGCCCCGGCACCGAGATGTCGTGGTGCGGGGCTCGGAACGGCCGCTCGCGCAGCATCCGCCCCGACGTGAGCCTCCCGGCCGCCGAGTACACGACGCTGGCCTCGAGCGCCTCCTGCTCCGACAGCGGCGGCAAGATGCTGGGCAGCCGCCGCGCGAGCAGGCTCTTGCCGCAGCCCGGTGGCCCCACGTAGAGCAGGCTGTGGCCGCCAGCCGCCGCGAGCTCGAGTGCGCGGCGAGCGAGCGGCTGTCCGCGCACGTCGGCGAGATCGGCCAGGGGCGGGCCGGGTTCCCACGGCGCCTCGACCGCGAGCGGGAGCTTGGCCTCGCCACGCAGGTGCGCCACCACCTGCGACAGATGATCGGCCGCGTACACGGTGAGACCCGAGAGCCCGGCCGCTTCGCGCGCGCTCGGCGTCGGCAGGATGATGGACCGGATGCCGCTTCGCTGCGCGAGCAGCGCCACCGCGAGGCCGCCTGCGACCCTGCGCAGCGCCCCGTCGAGCCCCAGCTCGCCGAGGAAGAGCACGTCGACCACCGACTCGAGCGGCACGTGCTCCTCTGCGACGAGCAGCCCGATGGCAACGGGTAGGTCGTACGCCGCGCCCTCCTTGCGGACGTCCGCGGGCGCGAGGTTCACGGTGATCTTCTTCGCGGGCAGCGACAGGCCGACCTGCCGCAGCGCCGCTCGCACGCGCACGGAGCCCTCCTTCACCGCGCCGTGGCCGAGCCCTACGAGGTGGTAGCCCGGGATCCCCGTGGTCACCTCGACCTCGACGCACACCGGGTACGCCTCGACGCCGAGGAGTCCTGCCGACCGTAGCTGAGCGAGCACGCACCACAGCTACGCAAGCGACGGGCCGGTCGAGCGCGCCGAGTTCTCGCGGGCTTGCGCACGACATTTTAGCGTCCGTCCGGCAGCCGGCCGGACGCTGTCCGTCGTCCGGACACTTCGTGGCATCATCGTCGCCGCCCAAGTGCCCGCCACCGCTGCCCAGCGTCGTCAGATCTTCCTGCTCACGTGGCTGTCGTACGGCTCGTACTACCTGTGCCGTCGGCCATTCGCGATCAGCAAGGCGACGATTGCGACGCAGTACCACCTGAGCGAAAGCACGCTCGCGTGGATCGACACGAGCTACCTCGTCGCGTATGCGGTCGGCCAGTTCACCGCAGGGCTCGTGTGCGATCGCGTCGGGTCGCGGCGCCTCCTCGGCGTCGGCATGCTCGGCGTCGCGGCCGCATCCGTCTTCTTCGGCTTCGGCTCCACGGCCGCGGTGTTCGCCGTCGCGTTCTCGCTCAATGGTCTCCTGCAGGCCACCGGCTGGCCGGGCGCGGTCAAGGCCATGACGTCGATGTACGTGGCCGGCGAGCGCGGTACCGTCATGGGCCTGTGGGCCACGTGCTACCAGGTCGGCGGCTTCGTCGCGACGCTGCTCGCCACCTGGCTGCTCGTGCACCTCGGCTGGCGCACGGCGTTCTTCGTCCCCGCGGCGTTCACTGCGGCCGTCGGGGTGGTCGTGATGATCTTCCTGTGGGAGCCGCCGCTCGCGCCGCCCGAGGCCCGTCGCGCGGCGTCGATGGCCATCGTCCGGGAACCCCTGCTCTGGGCACTCGGTGCCGCGTACTTCTGCGTGAAGCTCATCCGCTACTGCATCGTGTTCTGGCTGCCGTACATGTACGAGCGGTCGCTGCACTACAGCACCGCGAAGGCGGGCTATCTCTCGCTGTCGTTCGACGTGGGCGGCGTCGTCGGTGCGGTGCTCAGCGGGTGGCTCTTCGACAAGACCGGCGCCCAGCGCGGCTGGCTCATCGTCGGACTCGCGGTCGCGCTCGGCGTAGCGTCGGTCTCGTACATGTGGGTCGCGCCGCTCGGCGTCGTGCCGGCGTTCGCGGGCATGGTGCTCATCGGCTTCCTCCTCTTCGGGCCGGACGCGCTCGTCTCGAGCATCGCCGCCCAGGACCTCGGCGGTCCCGAGGCCGCAGGCACCGCGGCCGGCTTCATCAACGGCACCGGCTCGGTCGGTGCGATCCTGCAGGGGGTCGTCACCGCCTACGTCGCACAGCGCTGGGGCTGGAACGCCATGTTCGCGGTGTTCGGCGTGCTGTCGCTGCTGGCCGCGACCGCCGTCGTTCCGTACGCCGTCGCCGCGCAGCGCGGGCGCTAGTCCAGCTTCCCCGCGCGGATCCGCGGAAACAGCTCCGGAAAGCGCGTGCGCAGGTTCGAGATCCTTTTCGAGTCCGCGTCGTTGAGTCTGCCGAACTCGATCGCGGACACCTTCCCCGTGACGACCTGCGCGCGCCAGAGCGTGTCGAGGGCCTTCGCGTCGTCGAGGCTGACCCGCTGGTTCACGACCGGAAACAGCTCTGGCCTTGATCGTCGGATGCGCACCACGGAGTTGATGCTGATGGGCTGCTGCTCGAAGAACTGCGCCGAGGTCATCGCTCCCGTGACCACCTTGGCCTTCCACACCGCATCGAGCGCCTCGATATCGCTGTCCTTCAGCCGGTGCGGATGAGTGACGGGAAACAGCGACGCATCCCGCTTGCGGTAGTATCCGAGGGTCTGATTCGAGATGTCGTGCTCGTCGCAGAACTCGGCAACGGACCGCTCGTCCGTGACCACCTGCTGCTTCCAACGCTGTGCCAGCTCGGCGATGCGCGCCTCGCCGTGGGGCGTCACTTCGAAGCGGGGCGCGAAGCGGCCGGGGTTCCGGTCGCGGAGCGTCGTCAGCGCGCCCGACCTCAGCCGGTGCGTCCGCCTGAACGCGGTGACGGGCTGCTTGCCGGTGAGCACCTGCGCGTCCCACTCCGCCGCGAGAGCCGCGACCTGGTCCGGGTCCGTCGGCACTGACATGCGGGCCGGAAAGAGCGCCGGGTAGTAGCCGCGCAGCCGCGAGATCCACTGCGGCTC
>JAYTLP010000225.1:0-6767 GCA_043729375.1 Myxococcales bacterium | reverse complement strand
TGGTGCGGGTGTCTGGCGTACTACCAGGTCGCCTTGACGGCGGTGAAGCCGATGCCGATCGAGAGCGAGTCCTTCGTGGTGTTGTCCTTGTTCGGCTGGTAGTTGCCGGCCGCGTCGAAGAGCTGGATGTCCGGCGCGAGGAACGGCGAGATCGTCGGGTTGGCCGCGACCTCTGCTGCCGTGACGACGCCGTTGTGGTCGGTGTCGAAGCTGGCGAGCGTCATGTTCGACGGGGCGGCCTTGATCTGTGCCGTGAGGAGCGCGGCGACCGTCGGGATGATGCTCTCGTCGATGTCCTTCTTCGTCACGCCGCCGTTCATCTGGCCGCCCGTGACGACGCCCGCCGCGCTCACGTTGTAGGTGATGTAGCCGGCCGTGATCGGCAGGACGAGCGGGTCCTGGCCCTCGACGAGCGGCAGGCTGAGCGTGAACTGGATGGGCGTGGTCGCCGTGAGCGGCGAGTCGGCGGTGAACGTTCCGGCCGAGATGTTGCCGAAGAACTGCGAGGGCGTCCCCGTGGCCGTGAACGTGTCGTGCCCGTCGAAGTTCGGCGGCATCGTGGTCTTCGCGCCGACGGAGAAGCGGGTGCCGGCGTTCTTGGCGCTCTGCTGCGAGGCGTCCGTGGACTGCTCCTCGAAGAGGAGGACGGCCTTGCCGCTCGTGACGGAAGCCTGCGTCGTGACCTGCGCGTTGATGTTCGCGAAGCTGAGGGCGCCGACGATCTGGCCGAGACGGTTGTCCTTCATGCCGTCGCCGTTGAGGTCGATCGCGAGCTGCGTCGGCCCCGTGGGGAGGGTCATCGTGTTGGCGGCGTACTGCGCCTTGTTGGTGCCGTCGATCGTGGTGCCGTTGGTGCTGGTGGAGCCGCCGCCGCCGCAACCGACGCCGAGCCCTCCGGTGACTGCGAACAAGCCAATGACGAGCTTCGAGTTCATGGTTGGTCTCTCCTGCGGTATGGACCGCTTAAGTGGCGCGTCAGTTCTAGGAAGTGCATGTCAGGTCGTTATAGCGAGGGCGCGCAGACCGGACAAGAGTTCCACCTCACATTCTCGCTGCGTTGACCGTCGAAGACGCGTGTCCTATCGTGCTTGAATGAGGGCCGCGCAGTGACGCAATGCATTAGACGCAATGCGTTAATTCGCGCTTTGCAGCGGCGCTCGTGAGTACGCCGCCGACCGAGCACGGTCCCTCCGGCCGTGGCTTCGAGTGGATGGGCGAGCTCGGCGAGGTGAGCGTGCAGGCGCTCTACGCCGCCTGTCACGCGCTGCGCTTCTCCGGACGCCTCGAGCTCCGCGACGAGAACCACGATGCGAAGGTGATCTTCCTCGGTGGCGATCCCATCGAGATCCACGGCGGCGACACGCAGATGATCGCGCTGTGGGGCAACGGGCAGTTCCGCGCCGTGCAGAGCCTGCCGAACCTCGCCGGCGACCTCACCGAGCAGCTCGAGCAGACCGGCTCGCTCGCGATCACTCAAGGCAAGCGCCTCCTCGCGTGGGTCTCCGAGTATCGCCTCACCTGCGAGGTGCGCATCGAACGGCCCGGGGAGAAGGCCGCGCTCGTCTTCAAGAACGGGCAGCTCGAGTCCGCGAGCGTGAACGACAAGCCCGAGCTGGCTGCGCTCGCTCGCGTGCAGGCGTGGACCGACGGATTCTATCGCGTGTCGCTGCGGCCGCTGTTCGCCGACGGCATGCTCGAGCTCCGCGCCCCGCCCGGCGAGGGTGCAACGCCCGGCGGACCGCGCGAGTTCGATCTGTCGCGCTCGATCCCTCTCGACCTGAAAAACAAGGCGATGGCCGCACCGTACCTCTCGGTTGCCGTCGGCATCTCGAGCCCGTCCATCGAGGCCGAGCGCGCGGCGCTGCGCATGAGGTCGGGGCCGGGGCCGGGAAACCCTACCGAGACGCAGCCCTCCGAACGCGCGCTCGAGCGCGCACCTCGAGCGGCGCCGCCTGCCCGGTGGCCCGTCGTCGTGGCAGCGCTCCTCGTCGCCCTCGCCGCGACGCTCGCCGTGCTCTACGCGCTGCATGCGCCGCCGTTCTCTCTCCCGCCTCGCGCGCTCGAGCCGGCCGAGAAGGCGCCCATCGTGGACACGCACGCAAAGGTGGCCGACCCCGTCGTCGCGGACGCTGCGATGGCGCCGAAGGCTGCCCCGCTCCCGGAGCCTCCCTTCGACGTGCACGAGACGCTCGAGCCGAGCGGTGATACGACACGCGCTTTTCCCGCACAGCCCGGCGCCGACCAGCGTCTCGTCGATCGCGGGCGGCTGCTGCTCGTGGACGGGCACCCGCACTCCGCGATCGAGCTCTTCCACAAGGCCGCGCAGGTCAACCCGAGGAACCCGCTGCCGAAGATCCTCGAGCAGCAGGCGCTCGGCAAGCTCGGCCACGCGGAGCTCCAGCTCGACGGCAAGGGCCACGCAACGATCGACGGCAAGCGCTACGACGCGCCGAAGAAGCTGAAGCTGTTCGCAGGGCCGCACTCCGTCGACACGGGCACCGGGACCCAGGAGCTCACGCTCAAGAAGAACGAGCACAAGAAGCTCCGCCTGCGGCCGTGAACGCACGCGCGCTCCTTGCGCTGCTCCTGCTGACGATGGAGGCGACTGCGCACGCCGCGGTGCACTATCGCATCGACGCGAGCGCACGCACGACCCCGCCCGGACCGACCACCGTCACGGTGGACATCGACGCCGCACCGTCGCCGCTGTCGCTCGTGTTCGCCAACTGGATCCCGGGCGCCTACGAGCTGCGCTGGTTCGGGCGCGACGTCACGGGGCTCGCATCGACGAGCGGCACCGTCGAGCGCGCCTCGCCCGCACGCTTCGTCGTGACGGGTCACAAGGCGGGCGCGCACCTTCGTGTCACCTATCGCATCACGTCCGCGCTCCTCAGCGACGACGGCGCCGAGGTGAGCGCCGAGCACGTCTACGTGAACCCCGCCGCGATGCTGCCGATGGTCGTCGGTGCCGAGCTGCAGGAGGCCACGCTGGCCGTGGACGGCCTGCCGGGGAGCTGGCCGCGCGTGTGCTCGCTGCCCGGCGACGACAGGGGCTACCACGCCACGGGCTGGCCCGCGCTGGCCGACGCGCTGTTCGAGTCATCCCCGGATCTCGTGACCCACGCGCTCACGATCGATGGTGCGCACGTCACGATCGCGCTCGACGCGGCAAAGTCCGTCATTCCGCCTTCCCTCGTCGAGGTCGTCGAGAAGTTGCTGCACGCGGAGGTCGCGCTGGCGGGGCCCCTGCCGTTCACGCGCTACCTCTTGCTCCTGCACCGCACGGATCGGCCCGGGCACGCGGTGGGGCTCGAGCACGCGGACGCGACGTCCATCCTCGTGCCCGTGGCTGCTGCGCCGGCGCAGTGGGTCGACGACGAGCTCCGTCACATGCTCGCCCACGAGATGTTCCATGCGTGGAACTCGCGACGCCTCGTGCCCGCGGAGCTTGCCACGTGGACGCCGGAGACCCCGCAGTCGAGCCGCTCTCTGTGGATCTCGGAGGGCCTCACCGAGTACGCCGCGCTGGTGGCGCAGTCGCGGGCGGGAACGATGACCGCGGAGGCGCTCGCGACGTCGCTCGGCGAGCTGCTCACGCGGGTGCGTCGCGCGGAGGTGGGCCTCTCGCTCGAGGCGCTGTCGCAGCTCGCGTTCTCCGCGCCGCGCGCGCTCGCGGACGACGAGGACGCGTACTACGCAGCGGGCGCCGTCGTCTCGATGGTGCTGGTCGGCGAGCTCGTCCGGCACTCCACCGCGAGCTTGCGCGAGCTCATGGCCGCACTGCTCCCGCGCCCGGGTGAGGCCGCGCGCACCATCGATCGGGAGCGCCTCGGCGCCGCACTGGACGGGCTCTGTCCCGGCACGTCGGCGCTGCTCGACCTGCTGGCCGGCGAGCCACTGTCTTTTTCGACGCTCGCACAGCACCTCACCGCACTCGGTATCGCGCTAGAGCTCGCCGCGCCCGGGCTCGACACGACCATCCTCGTCGAGAACAACGTGGTGCGCTACGTGGAACCCGGCGGCGCGTGGGCCCGCGCGGGTGTGGCAGCGGGCGACACGCTCGTGGCGCTCGACGGCCTGCCGTGTACGCGCGCGCGGCTCGACCGGATGCCGGCACGCACACAGCACCTCATCGTCATGCGCGCGGGCTACAAGCTATCGCTCGACATCACGCCGCGCCTCGTGCCCGGCGCGGTCGTGGTGGCACCGGCGTCGCTCGACACGCGCTGCGCCACCGACTCGTGTCGCGTACGCGCGCGGCTCTTCGGGCCTCTGTCGCGGTGACGGTTTACGCGCATACGCCGTCGATCGTAGTGTGCCGCGCATGCGCATCGTGTTTCTCCTCGCCCTGGGCCTCTCCGCTTGTGCCGGCTCCCACGCGGCTCAAGATGTCCCCGTGAAGACCTCGCTTCCATCCGCGCCGCGCCGCGCGTACCCCAGCGCCGAGAAGAGCGCCGTCGTCGACGACTACCACGGCCAGAAGGTGGCCGATCCCTTTCGCGGCCTCGAGGACCCGTCGACCCCGTCGACGCGCGCGTGGATCGACGCCGAGAACAAGCTCACCTTCGATTACCTCGGCAAGATCGCCGGACGCAAGAAGTGGGAGGACCGCCTCACCGAGCTCAACGACTACGAGCGCTACGGCTCTCCCATGCGTCGCGGGCGCTGGTACTTCTACTCGCACAACGACGGCCTGCAGAACCAGGCGGTGCTCTACAAGATGGTCGGCCTCGACGGTAAGCCCGAGGTGCTGCTCGATCCGAACACGCTCTCGAAGGACGGCACCGTCGCCGTCTCCGAGAAGTCGTTCACCGACGATGGATCGAAGCTCGCGTACTCGCTGTCGGCCGCAGGCTCGGACTGGACCGAGTGGCACGTGCGCGACGTGGCCACGGGCAAGGACCTGCCCGACGTCGTGAAGTGGTCGAAGTTCTCCGGCGCGTCCTTCACGAAGGACGGCTCGTCGTTCTTCTACTCGCGCTATCCGGAGCCCAAGGCGGGCACCGCGCTCGAGGACGCCAACTTCTTCCACCAGCTCTGGCTGCACAAGCTCGGCACGGATCAGTCGCAGGACGAGCTCGTCTTCGAGGACAAGGACCACAAGACGCGCGGCTTCGGTGGCGCCGTCACCGACGACGGCAAGTACCTCGTCATCAGCGTGTGGGAGGGCACCGACCGCCGCACGCGCCTCTACTACAAGGAGCTGGACGGGCGGGCGAGGAAGGTCGTGAGGCTGATCGACACCTTCGACGCCGCGTACGGCTTCATCGGCAGCCGCGGCTCCACCTTCTTCGTGCAGACCGACCTCGACGCGCCCCGCGGCAAGCTCGTCGCCATCGACCTCAAGAGGCCCGACAGGAGGAACTGGAAGGAACTCATTCCCGAGGCGGCCGACAAGCTCGAGCTGGTGCACCACGTCGGCAAGGGCTTCGTCACCGTGCGCCTCCACCGCGCGTCTGCGGCCGTCGCGTTCCACGACGAGCAGGGCCACAAGGTCCGCGACCTCCCGCTGCCGGGTATCGGCAGCGTCGACGGCTTCGACGCGCGACCCGACGAGACGGAGACGTTTTTCTCCTTCTCGTCGTTCACCACGCCGGCGCAGATCTACCGGCTCGATCTGTCGAGCGGCGCGTCGAGCCTCTTCCGCCAGCCGAAGCTCAGGTTCGATCCGACGCTCTACGAGACACAGCAGGTCACGTACCGGAGCAAGGACGGCACCGAGATCCCGATGTTCCTCGTGATGAAGAAGAGCCTCACGAAGACCGGCGAGGTGCCCACGTACCTCTATGGCTACGGCGGCTTCAACATCAGCCTCGATCCGGAGTTCTCGTCGAAGGTCATCGCATGGGTCGAGCGCGGTTACATCTACGCGCAGCCGTCCCTGCGGGGTGGCGGCGAGTTTGGCGAGGCGTGGCACCAGGCCGGCATGTTCGAGCGCAAGCAGAACGTGTTCGACGACTTCGCGGGCGCGGCAAAGTGGCTCGCGAGCTCGGGCTACACGCGCGCCGGCAAGATCGCCATCAGCGGGCGCTCGAACGGCGGTCTCCTCGTCGGCGCGAGCATCACGCAGCACCCCGAGCTCTTCGGCGCGGCGCTCGCGGGCGTCGGCGTCATGGACATGCTGCGCTTCCACAAGTTCACCATCGGGCACGCGTGGGCGTCCGAGTACGGCAGCGCCGACGACGAGAAGGCGTTCCCCGCCCTGCGCGCGTACTCACCGCTGCACAACGTGAAGACCGGAACGTCGTACCCGCCGACGCTCATCGTGACGGGTGATCACGACGATCGCGTCGTTCCCGCGCACTCGTTCAAGTTCGCCGCGACGCTGCAGGAGGCGCAGACCGGAGCCGCGCCCGTGCTCATCCGCATCGACGTCGCGTCCGGTCACGGCGCGGGCAAGCCGCTCAAAAAGCAGATCGAGGAGGCCGCGGACAGCTTCGCGTTCCTCGCCCACGCACTCGGCGTGGAGTAGCGCGGCTGCTAGACGTAGCTGAGCCAGCTCGGGTGCGGGGAGGTCTCCTGCCCCTTCTTGCCCTTCACCAGCTCGAAGAAGGCGTTCTGGATCTTGTCGGTGAGCGCGCCGCGCTTTCCGGTGCCGATGGCGCGATCGTCGATCTCGCGGACGGGCGTGATCTCGGCGGCGGTGCCGGTCAGGAACACCTCCTCCGCGGTGTACAGCTCGTCGCGAGAGAACGGGGTCTGCTGGACCTCCAGGCCGAGCTCGTGGGCGAGCGTCAGCACCGTGTCGCGCGTGATGCCGTCGAGGA
>JAYTLP010000224.1:0-3304 GCA_043729375.1 Myxococcales bacterium | reverse complement strand
TCGCCGAGCTTGAACGCGACCTGCGGCGACGTCGGCCCCGCGATGACGTCGCAGTGGCGGAAGGCTTCATCGAAGTCCCGCTTCACGAGCGTGCGGACCTGCTGCGCCTTGCGGTAATACGCGTCGTAGTAGCCCGACCGCAGCGCGTACGTGCCGAGCATGATGCGGCGCTTCACCTCGGGACCAAAGCCGGCCGCGCGCGTCTTCTTGTACATGGCGCCGAGCGAGTCGGCAGGCACGCGCAGGCCGTAGCGGATGCCGTCGTAGCGCGCGAGGTTGGAGCTGCACTCCGCCGTGGCAACGATGTAGTACGCCGCGACGCCGTAGCGGGTGTGCGGGAGCGTGACGGGGACGAGCGTGGCGCCCGCCGCCTTCAGCGTCTCGAGCGCCGCGTTCACCGGCGCGGCAATCGTTGCATCGAGGCGGTCGAAGTACTCCGCCGGGACACCGATGCGCAGCCCGGTTGCATCCGCGGGCTCCGCGGCCCAGTCGGGCACGCTCTCCGGCAGCGACGTGGCGTCGTGGGGATCGTGCCCCGAGATCGCGCGCAGCACGAGCGCCGCATCCGACGCCGACCGCGCGAACGGTCCGACCTGGTCGAGCGAGCTGGCGAACGCGATGACGCCGTAGCGCGACACGCGCCCGTACGTGGGCTTGATGCCCGTCGTGCCCGTGAGCGACGCCGGCTGGCGGATCGAGCCGCCCGTGTCGGTGCCGATGGAGGCGGCGCACAACCCCGCGGCGACGGAAGCTGCCGAGCCGCCCGAGCTCCCGCCCGGGACGCGCGTGGTGTCCCACGGGTTCTTCACGTTGCCGAATGCGGACGTCTCGTTGGACGAGCCCATCGCGAACTCGTCCATCGACAGCTTGCCGAGGAGGATCGCGCCGGCGACCTTGAGCCTCGCAACGACGGTGCCGTCGTACGGCGGGATCCAGCCCGCGAGGATCTTCGAGCCGGCCGTCGTCTCCACGCCGCTCGTGACGAGCAGGTCCTTCACGCCGATGGGCACGCCGGCCAGGAGGCCCGGCTCCTCACCGCGCGCGATCTTCTCATCGAGGTTCTTCGCCAGGGCGCGCGCGCCCTCGGCGTCCACGCGGTAGTAGCAGCCGAGCTGCGGATCGAGCGCGGCGATGCGCGCGAGGTAGCCCTCGGTGATCTCGAGCGCCGAGACCCTCTTTGCCCGGACCGCAGTGGCGATCGCAGCGACCGGGTCGGTGGCGGACATGAGCTCGTGTACGGTGCTCACTCCGACACCTCGATGATCTTCGGGACCTCGAAGAACGAGCCCTCGCTCCGCGGCGCATCGGCGAGCGCGATCTCCGCGGTGAGCTGCGGCCCGAGGACGTCGGCGCGCAGCGGCGCGAAGAGCGGCACCGCGTGGGTCATCGGCTCGACACCGGTGGTGTCCAGCGCGGAGAGGTCGGTCATGTAGTCGAGGATCGCGGAGAGATCGCGCTCGAGCGAGCCGACCTCGTCAAGCGTGAGCTCGAGCCGCGCCAGCTCGGCGGTGGCGCGGACTTCGTCAGCGGTGATGCGCATGGCCCGGGACTCTACGCCAGAGAGCCGAGGATGTGCGGAGCACGTGCTGCGTGGCGTGGCGTCCGCAAAGCGGTCCGGCAGGTACGAGCTCGTCGAGCTCCTGGATCGGGGCGGCATGGCCGAGGTCTGGAAGGAAAAGATCCGCTGAGCCACGCCAACATCGTGCAGGTCTTCGAGCCCGGCGCCCGAGGAGTACGTGGCAGGCAAGGACCTCGTCGCCATCGTGCGCGCGCGGCCGATGGTGCCGCCCGCCCGCGGGGTTCGCGGCGCTCGGCGCGCCTGATGTGTGTCGCGCGCTCTCGTACGCATACGACATGAAGGACGAGGACGGACCAACGACGACGGCGTCCTACGTCAGCTCCGTCGTCGTCATGGGCTCGTGGACCGCGGAGACGGACCACACCCAGATCCGCCGCCACGAGGACATGCCCTAGACAGCGAGGTGCGGCCGGCCGTCGACACGGCGGGCTTCGTGCAACCGGCGCTCTCGTCGCGACGTGTGCTGTCCGGGCTCGCTCTTCTGGCCGGCAGCGCGGTGCTCGGCGCGCTGTCGCTCCTTCTCGATCGACCTATCCCGCAGCATCCCGGCCCGGCGCAGGCAAAGCCGCCCGAAGCAGAGGCCACGGTCGCACCACCACGGCGCGGCACAACCGACCGACGCCTTGCCGCCAGCGGACTCGCCCGCGACCAAGGCGGCCGAGCGCTGTCTCGTCGAGGCGGTCGTCGAGCCCGCCGTCGGGCCTGACCGCTCAATTCGTGCCGCCATCGGCCGCGTACGGATCGGGCGGGATCGGCACGCGCACGAGGTCGGACGTGGACGCGCCGGTGACGATGTCGACCAGCAGGTCGGTGGAGCCGGGGATGAACGAGTAGTCGTCTGCGCGATCGGCGACCCAGCGCGCTTCCTTGTGCGTGTCGTCGATGACCACGATGCGGTTCTGCGTGCCGCGGTAGGCGTGGTTCGACGCGGCGAGGAGGCGGCCCCCGTCGAGCTCGTCGTAGGTGTAGACGTTGCGCGCGAGGTGCGTGGTCTGCCCGCCGATGGGTGCCGACTGCAGGTCGCCGATGCCTGCGCCCTGCGCCGCGTTCTCGAGCCAGCGCATCTTCTTGCGATCGCCCGACAGGTAGAACAGACGACCGCGGTTCGCAAACCGCCAGTCGCCGATCCAGCCGTCGCCGACGCCATAGATGTACTTGTCGTCGCGATCCTGGCTGTAGAGCACGGTCCCGTCGCCGCTCACGCCGAGCGCTCGCACGACGTCGCGATCGAACGCGCGCGCAGGAGGCGCCGAGCCATCTACGGGCACGCGCCGGAGCTCCTCGCCGATCATGTAGTAGAGGAAGAGCTTGCTCGTGCCGTCACTGCTCGTGAGTCGCAGGTACTGGAAGAAGGGGCTCGCGCACGCCGCGTCGTCGAGCACGCGCGCCGGCGTCATCGCGCTCTCGACGAGCGGTACGATGTGGAGGCCGTTCGAGCCGCACGTGATGAACTGCCGCTGCCCTGCCACGGGCTCGTAGTAGATGAGCCGGCGCGGCTGCGGCCCGAGCGGGTAATCGACGTTGCTCGTGGTCGAGTGTCCCGTGAGGACACGGAGCTCGGTCCCGTCGCGGTCCGAGTCGTCGAGCGAGCTTGCCGATGCACAGCCTGCGGAGCAGCGCGCCTTGTCGAAGTACACCTTGCCATCCCCGGTGAAGAAGGTGCCGCCGAGCGACTGCGCCGAGTCCACGTCGGGGAGAGGAACGTCGCGCTGGAAGCTGTGGTCG
>JAYTLP010000223.1:0-5653 GCA_043729375.1 Myxococcales bacterium | reverse complement strand
GAGGCTCCGACCGTCACGCCCGCGCGCCGTCCCCGGGATCCCGACGAACGCCTGCCCCGCGCGGCGCACCACTGCGAGCGCGTTGCGCAGCTCGGCGGTCCGGATCAGCGCCTTGGTCCCGCGGAACCGGCGCAGCCGTCGCGCCGCCAGGGTCAGCGGCGTGAGCGGCGCCAGCGCCGCGCCCGCCGGCGCCTGGCGATCCAGCCCCGCGATGATCGCCGTACGCAGTGCGTGTGCCTCCTGCAGGAGCGCGCGCTGCACACTCGCGCCGAGTCCGCGCCCACCGCGCGCGAGCAGCGCGTGCGCCTTCTTCCAGTCGCCGGTGCGCACGATGCTCATGCGCCCCTCCGCACTGCCGGTCGCTCGTCGAAGGTCGCCAGCACCAGGTTCGCGTGCGGCACCCGCCCGAGCCCCCAGCCGGCGAGCCGCGCCTCGGTGAGGTAGAGTTCGCAGCCGGCGCGCGGCGTCCACAGCGTCGAGCCGGCAAGCGAGCGCAAGTCGACCAGCCGGTCGCCCGCGCGCAGCCCGAGCGCGCCCGTCGTGCGGCTATAGAGCCCGCGCCGCTCGAGGTGCCGCGTGTGGAACACCAGCACCAACCGCGAGTCCGGCGCGTCGCCGGCCGCCGTCATCGTCAGTCGCTCCTGCGTGGCCGGCTCGACCTGGCAGAGCAGCTCGACTGGAGGGAGCTCGGCGCGCGCCGCATCGGCGACGCCGTCGCCGTCGCCGTCGACCAGCCGCAGCTCGGCGAAGTCCGGGTCGTACCCGGGCGACACCGCCGTCGACGTCGGGTCGACCCGCGCGATCGTGCCGCGCACCGGGAAGATGAGCCGGTTCATGCCGCCCCCATCGCGCTGCGCCGCACGTACGGCGCCAGGAGCGCATCGACCTCTGGATCGTCGGACAAACCGTGC
The DNA here is from genome assembly GCA_043729375.1 of Myxococcales bacterium. GTDB lineage: Bacteria > Myxococcota_A > Polyangia > Palsa-1104 > Palsa-1104 > JBDTCO01. The sequence goes on along the minus strand of JAYTLP010000223.1, from coordinate 4,742 downwards.
GCAGACGCCGCGACGTCGCTGTAGCGAATCGACTGATCGCGTGTGCTCTCCGCGATCACCCGCCGTCCGCGCTGCCCCAGGTCCTCGTCGTCGCCGAGCGGCACCAGCCACCGCAGGACCAGCAGCATCGCCGCGCGCCGGATCGCGAGTGGCGTGCGGCCCAAGGGCGTCCCGTCGGGCTCGGTGTAGCCCCAGAGCCCGACCAGCCGCACGTTGCGCGCGCCGATCGAGAACACCCCGCGCATCCGCGTCACCCGCGGACCCTGGCTCCCCGGCATCACCGGCGCGCCCTCGAGGTCGAGCTCGCTCGGATCGAGCGGCAGCTCCCAGACCGAAGCTTCGTCGATCCGGATCGGATGGTAGGGCGGGTACACCGACGGCGCATCGCGACCCGGCAGCCGCAAGACCAGGAGCCGCGGCTCGAAGAACTGCCCGGTCACCTGATCGATGAGCCGGCTCGCCTCGTCGAGCAGCGCCGTGAGCCGGTCGTCGTCCGCGACGATGTCGATGACGCCCTCCGTTCGCAGGTCTTGCACCGTCGCGTACATCCCTACTCCTTCTCCTTGCGTCCCCGGCGACCGCGCTCTTCGGCGGGCGCGGTGGTGCCCTCCGCCAGGTCGCCCGTCGTCACCGCGCCGCGGCCGGGGTGAAGCGGCAACTCGTCCGTCGCGCGCCGGACCGCGGTCGCGTCCCGGGCCTCGTTCTCATCGATAACCCGCGCCTCACCCTCCGTGGTCACATCGAACGCCAGGGCACTGATCACGTCAGCATCGACCTGCCGCACCCCGGCCAAGTGCTCGGCGACCTCGCGGCTCACCCGATACCACCCCGCTCCCGCGACGAACGTGATCCCTTGGTAGGTGAAGCGGCGGAGCACCTGCCCGCGCCGCCGATCCGTCGCCTTCAATCGCACCAGTCGCGTCTCCATACTCGCCTCCTGTCCTTCCGGCCGCGCGATGCGGCCCGCGTCGTCGTTCCTGTGTTGCGCGGCGCGTACGGGCTAGGCCGGTTGTTTCTTGTCGACTTGCGCCGACCCCGTCGCCGCCGCTGCCTGCTTCGGAACTCTGCAATTGATTCCGCTTGCTTGAGCTCCAGCTACCCTCTGCAGAACCTAAAGAGGGTGTTTAGACATTGCATCCCCTCTTGATGTTTCCGACATCGGCTGCAAGCCTCGTCGGATGTCGCTGCTCGCGCTCACCTCCTCTCCACCCGCACGCCCCGACGCCGAGCTGGTTCGCTTCCACAACGAGCTGCTGCGCCGCTATGGCGAGTACTGCGAGTGCCTCAACTTCGCGCCCCTCACCGCGCCCACCTACGTCCGGCACGTCCACAACGCGCTCGCCGAGCTGGGGCTCCGCTTCGTCTGGGAGATCACCCGTCCCGACGTCCGCCGTTACAACACCGGCCTCATCGAACGAGGGCTCGCGACCAGTACACGGTCTTCCTACTGCGCTGCCATCCGCAGCGTGTTCGAGTTCCTCCTCGAGGATCAACTGCTCGACGTGCAGCAGGCGACCGGTCGACAGCTCGTGCAGCCGGTCACAAGAAGTACGGCTCCGCGGGTGCGCTTCGACAGCTCGTTCGCGCGCGCCGTGCCGCCGACGCGAAAGCTGATCGCACGCATCAGCAAGCGGATCCGCCGCGACCTGGACGAGGCCCAGCACTTCGTCGTGGCCGCGCGCGACCTCGTCATCTACGAGACCCTCTACCTGAGCGCGATGCGCGCCAACGAGCTGTTGCATCTCGACGTCGACGACATCCACTCCAACAAGGCAGGCGGACAACTCCACGTCCGGCTCGGCAAGGGCGCTTCGGGGAGCGGTCCGCGTCCGCGCTGGATCCCGTTCCTCGATGGCCTCGACGAGCTGCTCGACTGGTACTTGCGCTCGGTGCGACCCAAGCTCGGTCCTCGACGCGACGAGCGCGCGCTGTTCCCGTCGCCGCGGACCCGCGCCCGCATTCCACGACGCGACATCGACGGCGCGCTTCATCGCGTGCTTCGTATCGCTGCCGTGCGGCGACCGCAGCGCTTCACGCTCCATCAGCTGCGCCACGCCCGTGCCACGCACCTCTTCGAAGCGGGCATGGACCTCGTCGCGATCCAGAAGCTCCTCGGTCACGAGTTCCTGGCGACCACGCAGCGGTACGTCCACGTCGACGCGTCGTTCGTCGCCCGCGCCCACCGAGCCACCGTCCAGCACGTCCTCACCCAGGTGCAGAGGTAGCCGATGCAGATCACCTGGAACCTGCGGATGCTCTGCGCGCAGAAGGGTGCCTGGACCGGCGCTGAGCTCGGCCGTCGTCTGCGTGCGCGCGTCGGCGTGGAGGTCAGCGCGTCGACGCTCTCCAACCTCCTCACGAAGCGACCACGTGCCGTCGCGGTGAACATGCTGCTCGCGTTGTGCGCTGCGCTCGACTGCACGCCGAACGATCTCCTCGTCGTGGATCTCGCACCGAACAAGCGCGCCTCCGAGCGGCTCGTCGCCGAGCTCACGCGCGCGAATCGTGCTCGCGCTCCCAAGAAGCCTGCCACCGGTCGTCGTCGCCGCCGCACTCCGCCGCCGCCGAGCACGAGAATCTGACGCGTGGGCAGGAGCATCATCAACTGTTCTGCGTGCGGTGAGCTTCGACCCACGCAGGGTCGCGGTCTCTGCGGCCCGTGCTACCTCGCGCAGTACACGCAGCCACATCAACGATGCGTTCGGTGCGAGCGCAGTCGAGTGCCACACGGTCACGGTCTGTGCCGCGCCTGCTACGCCACGAACCAACGCGCCACCGCTCGTCCTCGCGTCTGCCCGTCGTGCAGCAAGACGAAGCGGTTCACCGCTCGGATCTGCAGCGCGTGTTACCAGCGCAGTCACCCGCGGCGCCTCGTGGTCTGCGTTCGCTGCGGCGAGATCGGTCGACTGCAGGGCAAGAAACTGTGTCAGTCCTGCTATCGCAAGCAATACCGCCATCCCGAACAACCCTGCACGGAATGTGGTCATTCTGCGCCGCTGCGCCGCGGGATGTGCAGCACATGCTGGAGCCGAGCGCGGCGATGGGGACGCGTCCTCTGCGACGCGTGCAACGAGCCCCGCGTCGACGCTGGTGCTGGCCGATGCATCACCTGCGTCCGCGCGCACGGGCCCGTGGTCCGCGCGTGCAGCTCGTGCGCGAAGCGACGTGCTCGTCGCAGCGGTCTCTGCGATCAATGCCGTCGGCGCGCTCAGCCGCACCCGCGATCCCGACGAGCTGTCGTCTGCGCATCCTGCGCCGAGCAGCGCCCGCACGTCGCGCGTGGTCTCTGCAACCGCTGCTACCGCCGGCAGCGCGATCACCACGGCGTCTGCTCGCGGTGCGGCAAACACGTCGCGCATCTCGCCCACCGGCGCTGCCATCTGTGCTTCTTCGAGTCCGATCTTCCTCGGCAAGCAGTGCAGCGTCGCCTCGCGCAGGCCGGCGTCAGCTGGGCCGCGCGTGTCGTCGGGCGACTCGCGCGTCACCTTCGCGGTCGCGGCTACAGCGGCTTCCAGGTGTGGCGCTACCTCTCTGGTCTCGCCGGGGCGTTGCTCGTCGAGCGCCCTCTGAACGAGCAGGTGTGGCTCGACGATCTCACGCAACGACTCGCCGCGCAGCTCGCGCGACGGGGACGCCTTGCCGGCCTCGATGCTCGTCTCCGCGAGCTCATCATCGACCGTCGCGGCGCACCCGACGCGGGCCTCGCCGTCTCGCCGTTCCGAGGGATGGCGGAGCGCGCGCTCGACGGCGTTCCGGTCGGATTCGTCGACGACCTGCGCCTGTACCATCGCGTCCTTCTCGACGAGGCCGACTACCGCCGCGCGAATCGCGAGCACGTCCGCTCGCCGCGCACCCACCATCACATCGTCCGACGACTCGCCGCGTGGGCGCATTGGATGCACCAGCAAGGGTTCGTGTCGTGGCAGCAGCTCACTGCGGAGCGGTTCCGCCAACGCCTCCTGCAACTCGGTCGCACAGCGAAGCCGGGTGTCGTCGACGGCATGCTCCTCGAGCTGCGCGCCTTTTTCCGCGAGCTCGTCTCCCATCGTCGTCTCTTCCGCGACCCGCTCACCCGCGTCGCTCGACCGCGTACGCCCGATCTGATGAGCCGCCCCGTACACGTCGAGTCGCTGCGCCGATGGTTCGCCGTGCTGACCGACGACAGCACACCCGCCGTCCGTCGACTGGTCGGGCTCCTGGTCGTTCTCCATGGGCTCACGCCGATCGAGATCGCCGCGCTCACCCGGCGCGATGTGGACCTGCGGCGTCGCTCTCTCCGACTGCGCCGTCGGCGCATCGTCATCGACCTCGACCCGATCACGACCGCCGCGGTGCTCGCCTACCTGGCGGCGCGGCCCGCGTGCTCCAACGCCCACCTCCTGGTGACCACCCGGTCGAAGCTCGCCGGCACCGCCGCGTCGAACAGCTTCGTCAGCCTCCACCTGCGCGCACTCGAGATCCCGAGCCGGGCCACACGCCAGCACCTGATCCGGACCTTCGCGACCGAGCAGGGAAGGCTCCTCGCGGCCAAGTATTTCCGCATCTCTACGAGGCAAATTGGCAGGCATATGCTTCACCAGGAGGTTCTGTTTGCTGTGTCGAATCAATGACATGGGAGATGATGTAAAGAGGGAGTGGCAGTCAGGCGATCAAGAGGCCGCGCGCACCGCGATCGCCTTCGCCACCGCCAGCTCGTCGGCGTACTTCACGTCGAACCGGAGCGTCGCCACCGTCTTCACGAC